>JAEYNO010000502.1 GCA_023412515.1 Actinomycetes bacterium | reverse complement strand
CGCCCGCCCGACGCGCGACGCGGGCGACGTCGCCCCGGCCGGCACGCCCCACGCGTCGCCCTGGGCGCGCGGCGTCGCGCACGTCACGGGCCGGGTGCTGCAGGCGTACGCGATCTGGCTGCTCGTGGCGCTCGTGCTGCTGCCGTTCTGGCCGCACCAGGTCCGTGCCGTCGGCCACGTGCTGTCGATGACCAACATCCCCGCGCAGCCGGGGCTGTTCTCGGCGATCCTCGTCGGCGTCGTCGCGTCCGGCGTGCTGCGCCGCCTGCGGGCCGCGGTGTGGTTCGTCGTGGTGGTGTGGCAGCTGCCCGTCGCCCTCGTCGGCCTGCTCACGCTCGTGCTCGTCGCGACCGGGTCGGCGACGCTCGCCGAGCTCGAGGTCACCACGCGCGACGTCGTCGCGTTCTGCTTCTCGCTGCCGATCATCGCCGTGCTCGTCTCGGCGCGGCGCGCGTTCCCGGCCCACCTGCGGCGCGGCGCGTGGTGGCGGGCGGTGCTCGTCACCGGCGCGACCGCCCTCGCGGCCGCCACGCTGGCCTACACGCTCCTGCAGTTCGACCCGGCGGGCCTCACCACGCAGGGCGACAGGCTCGGCTGGAGCCTGTCGCACGTGCTCGGCATCCACTCGAGCGTCGTCGCGAGCGGCCACGGGCCCGCGTGGGTCGGTGCGCTCGTCGGCCTCGTGTCCGCGGCCGGCCTGCTGCTGGGCATCGCGGTGTTCCTGCGGTCGTCGGCGAGCCCCGCGGGCGAGCGCGCGGCCGACGCGCTCGCGGTGCGACGCCTCCTGCTGGAGGACCCCGAGCACGACTCGCTCGGCTACTTCGCGACGCGGGACGACCGCTCGGCGGTGTTCTCCCCCGACGGGCGCGCCGCCGTGTCGTACCGCGTGGTCTCGGGCGTGAGCCTCGCCGCGGGCGACCCCGTCGGCGCCCGCGAGTCCTGGCCGGCCGCCGTGGACCGGTGGCTCCTGCACACGCGCCAGCACGGCTGGATCCCCGCGGTCACGTCGACCACCGAGGCCGGCGCCCGCACGTACCGCGACGCGGGCCTGCACCCCGTGCCCATGGGCGACGAGGCCGTCGTCGTGACCCGCCGCATCGACCTCGCCAACCCCGCCCTGCGCCCCGTGCGGCGCGCGGTCGAGCGCGGGAAGGCCGCCGGGTACGAGGTCCGCGTGCGCCGCCAGGCCGCGATCCCCGCCGACGAGCTCGCCGAGCTCGTGCGCGACGCCGACCGGTGGCGCCACGGCGAGGAGCGCGGCTTCTCGATGGCGCTCGAGCGGCTCGGCGACCCGGTCGACCCGCGCATCGTCGTCGTGACCGCGCACGACGCGGACGGTGCGGTGCGCGGCCTGCTGTCGTTCGTGCCCTGGGGCCGTCGCGGCCTGTCGCTCGACGTCATGCGCCGCTCGCCCGACGCCGTCGCGGGCGTCACCGAGCTCATGGTCGCCGAGCTCGCCGCCGCGTCGCGGGACCTCGGGATCGAGAAGGTCTCGATGAACTTCGCGATGTTCCGCTCGACGTTCGAGGTCGGCGAGCGCGTCGGCGCGACCCCCGTGCAGCGGTTCAACCGCCGCGTGCTGCTGCTCGCGTCGCGGTTCTGGCAGCTCGAGCAGCTCTACCGCTCGAACGAGAAGTACCTGCCCGACTGGGAGCCGCGCCTCATGTGCTACGAGGCGGCCGGGCAGCTCACGCGCGTCGTGTTCGCGCTCGGTCAGGCCGAGGGCTTCCTGCCGCGCAACCCGCGCTGGCTCACCGGCGCCGACGACCGTTCCGACCGCTCCCCCGAGCTGCACGACCCCGCGTTCGTCGCGGCGGTGGTCGCGCAGGAGGACGAGGCCCTCGCGGTGACCGCGCCGCCGCGCCGCCTCACCGAGCAGCAGCGCACGCGTCACGCGAAGCTCGACGTGCTGCACGCCGCCGGCATGGACCCGTACCCCGTGAGCGTGCCCCGCACGGCCGCGGTGGCCGCGGCGCGCGCCGTGCTCGACGCGGTGCCGCCCGGCACCACGAGCCCCGCCGCGGGTGCGGACGAGCTCGCGGTCGTCGGGCGCGTCGTCCGCCTGCGCGACCTCGGGGGCGTCGTGTTCGCCGTGCTGCGCGAGGGCGGGGCCGAGCTGCAGGTCATGCTCACCGCCTCCGGGTCGGCCGACCTGCCGCTGTGGCGCCGGGCCGTCGACCTCGGTGACCAGGTGTCCGTCACGGGCGTCCCGGTGCGCAGCAGGTCGGGCGAGCCGACGCTGCTCGCGCGCTCGTGGTGCATGGCCGCCAAGGCGCTGACGCCGCCGCCCGACAAGCACCGCGGCCTGGCCGACCCCGAGGCGCGCGTGCGCCTGCGGCACATGGACCTCGCGATGAACGACCGCGCCGAGCACCTGCTGCGGGCCCGCGCCGCCGCCGTGTGGTCCCTGCGGTCCTCGCTGGTCGAGCGCGGGTTCATCGAGGTCGAGACGCCGATCCTGCAGCGCATCCACGGCGGCGCGAACGCGCGGCCGTTCACGACGCACATCAACGCGTACGACCTCGACCTGTACCTGCGCATCGCGCCCGAGCTGTTCCTCAAGCGGCTCATGGTCGGCGGCGTCGGCCGCGTCTTCGAGCTGGGCCGCAACTTCCGCAACGAGGGCGTCGACGCGACCCACAACCCCGAGTTCACGTCGATGGAGGCGTACCAGGCGTACGGCGACTACACGACCATGCGGCACCTCACGCGCGAGCTCGTCGTGGCGGCCGCGGTCGCGGTGCACGGCGAGCCGGTCGCGCACCGGCCCGACGGCACGGTCGTGCGGCTCGACGGCGAGTGGCCCGTGCTCACCGTGCACGACGCCGTGTCCCGCGCGCTCGGCACACCCGTCACGCCCGACCTGCCGCTCGCGGACCTGCGCGAGCTGTGCCGCACGCACGACGTCGCGTTCGACGACGACGAGACGCACGGCGCGCTCGTCGAGGAGCTGTACGACCGGTTCGTCGAGGGGCAGACCGTCGAGCCGACGTTCTACACCGACTTCCCGGTCGAGACGTCACCCCTGACCCGCCGGCACCGCGACGACCCGCGGCTCGCCGAGCGCTGGGACCTCGTCGCGTTCGGCGCCGAGCTCGGCACCGCGTACTCCGAGCTCGTCGACCCGGTTGAGCAGCGCCGCCGGCTGACCGAGCAGTCGATCCTCGCGGCCGCGGGCGACCCCGAGGCGATGGAGGTCGACGAGGAGTTCCTGTCGGCGCTGGAGTTCGCGATGCCCCCCACGGGCGGCGTCGGGATCGGCGTCGACCGGGTCGTGATGATGCTCGTGGGCGGGACGATCCGCGACACGCTCGCGTTCCCGTTCGTCCGGCCGTCCGGCCGGCGCTGACGCGGCGCACGGGAGGAGGACCCCCATGGTGCTCGCTCTGCTCGCCGCGACGGTCGCGGCCGTCGGCTACGGCGTCAGCACGGTCATGCAGGCCGTCGCGACGCGCCGCGCGCAGGGTCTGACGGCGCTGCGCCAGCCGCTCGTGGTCGGCGCGCTCGTCATCGACGGGGCCGCGTGGCTGCTGTCCCTCGTGGCTCTCGACCGGCTGCCGCTGTTCGTCGTGCAGGCCCTGCTCGCGTCGTCGGTCGTCGTGGTGGTGCTGCTCGCGCGCACCGTGCTGGGCGCGCCGACGCGCGGCCGGGACGTCGGCGCGATCGTCGCCGTGGTCGGCGCGCTCGTGGTGCTCGCCGCGGGGTCCGGCGAGCAGCCCGCCGTGACGCCGCCCGCCGGCTTCACGACCGGCATGCTCGTGGCGTCGGGCGTGCTGGTCGCCGCGACCGTCGCCGCGTACGCGCGCGGGGGCGCGCTGCTGCTCGCGACGCTCGGCGGGCTCGGGTACTCGGGGGCCGCGATCGCGGCGCGTGGCGCGCACGCGTCGGGCGGGCTGCTCGACACGGTGCTGCAGCCCCTCGCGATCACGATCGTCGCGTGCGGCGCGGTCGGCGTGCTCGCGTACCTGCGGGCCCTCGAGCGCGGGTCGGCCGGGTCCATGGCCGCCGTGCTGTCCGTCACCGAGGTCGTCGTGCCCGGCGCCGTCGGCGTCGCGGTCCTGGGCGACACGGTGCGCCCCGGGTGGGCCGTCCCGGTGGTGGCCGCCCTGGTGCTCGCGATCGCCGCGTGCGTCGTCCTCGCGACGAGCCCCGCGAGCGTCGCGGCCGAGGCGCCCGCGCAGGACCTTCCCGGGGACCGTCCAGCCGGCTCCCAGACGACCGGCGCACCCTGAGCGTCGTCCTCGGGGCTCCGGGGCGCCCGGAGTCTCGGAGGTAGCCGTGCACGTCGCGATCCTCGACCGTTCGTGGCAGGGGTGGGCAGCGGTGGGGTTCGGCGCGCTGCTCGCCGTCGTCTGCGTCGTCGCGCTCGTCAGGACCGTGCGGCGCCGACGCCGCCGGCACCATCCCGCGGGTCTGCTCGCCGTGACGGGCGGCCTGCTGTGCCTGACCCTGGTGGCCGCGACCGGGCTGCTCGCCGTGGGGGTCGGGACGGGGTACGTCAGCGACTGGGACGGGATCGCCACGGTCGGGGCGACGGTGGTCGGCGACGCACCGGACGTGCTCGCCGCGGGCCAGCCCGCGGACCCGCCGACGCCCACCACGGCGACGGCCGGGCGCACGTGGGACGTGACGATCCCGTCGAGCTCGCGCGGCGTGCCCGACTCCGACACGTACCTGTACGTCCCCCCGGGCTATTCCCAGGACACCGCCGCGCGGTACCCGGTGCTGTACATGATGCACGGGGCGCCCGGCACGAGCGCCGACTGGTTCACCGCGGCGCACCTCGACCAGGTGCTCGACGGGCTCATCGACGCCGGCACCATCCCGCCCGTCGTGGTGGTGTCGCCCGACCTCGACCTGGGTGCCGCGGACGAGCCGGTGGACATGCCCGCACCCGGCGCGCTGCACGAGACGTTCCTCGTCTCCGACGTCGTGCCGTGGGCCGACGCCCACCTGCGCACGGTCCCGGACCAGCCGCATCGGGTCATCGGCGGCATCAGCGCCGGCGGCCTCGGCTCACTGCTCGTGGGACTGCGTCACCAGTCCACGTTCGCGGGCATCGTCTCGCTCATGCCCTACCTGGTCCCCGAGGCGCCGGCGCTGCACGCCTCGGCCTCGGCCCTGGCCGCCAACGAGCCCCTCGAGGTGATCGGCCGCACGACCTACTCCGAGCGACTGCCGGTGTTCGTGGGGATCCCCAGCGGCGACGACGTCACCGAGGGGCACCGCATCGCCGACGCGCTCACCCAGCAGGGTCTGCCCGTGAAGGTCGGCGACTACGTCGGCGGTCACGACTGGAGCACCGCCCAGGCGATGGCACCCGACGCGATCACGTGGATCGTCCAGCAGGTGGGCTGGACGTCCCCCGCCGCCACCGCGACCGCCACGCCCGCGCCGTCGCCGACCGCCGCGGCGGGCTGACGACCCGTCGGTGCGGGCTGCGGCCCGTCGCAGCCGCGGTCAGCGCGACGTGCGGCGGTACCGGGCGATCGCGAGCGGCGCGAACACCACGAGGATCACGACGACGCACAGCAGCGTGTAGAGCGCGGGGTGCTGCATGGACCACGCGTCGGGCACGGCCGCGTTCGGGTTGGTGTTGCCGAACAGCTCGCGGCACGCCTGCGTGAGCGTCGAGACGGGGTTCCACTCGACGACCCGCTGCAGCGGGGCCGGGAAGGACTCGAGCGGCACGAACGCGTTCGACACGAACGTCAGCGGCATGATGACGATGAACGACGCGTTGTTGATGACCTCGACGCTGGGCACCAGCACGCCGACGAGCGCCATGATCCAGCTCACCGCGTACGCGAACACGAGCAGCAGGGCGAACGCCGCGACCGCGTCGACGAACGACCCCCGCACGCGCCACCCGACGAGCAGACCCGTGAGCGCCATGATCGCGAGCGACAGCACGTTGTAGACGACGTCGGACAGCGTGCGCCCCGCGAGCACGGCCGACTGCGACATGGGCAGCGAGCGGAAGCGGTCGATGATGCCCTTCTGCATGTCCTCCGCGATGCCCGCGCCCGTGAACGTCGCCCCGAACACGACGGTCTGCGCGAAGATCCCGGGGATGAGGAACTCGCGGTAGTTCACGCCGTCGCCCGGGTCGATCGCGCCGCCGAACACGTACGCGAACAGCAGCACGAACATGATCGGCGAGATCAGCACCGCCACGAGGATCTCGGGCACGCGCAGGATCTTGATGAGGTTGCGCTTGGCGACGACGTGCGTGTCGGTCACCGTGCGGGCGAGCGAGCTCATCGCGTCTCCTCCTGGACGTCGTCGGCCGTGCGGCCCGTGAGGGTGAGGAACACGTCGTCGAGCGTCGGGCGCCGCAGACCCGCCTCGAGGACGGCCACGCCGTCGGCGTCGAGCCGGTCCAGCACGGCGCGCAGCACGCGCGTGCCGTCGGCCACCGCGACCGACAGCGCGCGGCCGTCGCCGTCGGCGTGCACGTCGTCGTCCGCGGCCGCGACGGTCGCCAGCGCGGCGCGGGCCGCACCGGAGTCGGCCGCGTCGGCGAGCAGCACCTCGACGCGCTGGCCGCCGACCTGGGCCTTGAGGTGGTCGGCCGTGCCGCGGGCGATCGCACGGCCGTGGTCGATGACGACGATGTCGTCCGCGAGCCGGTCGGCCTCCTCGAGGTACTGCGTCGTGAGCAGCAGCGTCGTGCCCTGCCGCACGAGGTCGGCGATGACGTCCCACATCTGCAGGCGGCTGCGCGGGTCCAGGCCCGTGGTCGGCTCGTCGAGCACGACCACCGGCGGCTCGGCGACGAGCGCGCACGCGAGGTCGAGGCGGCGCCGCATGCCGCCCGAGTACGTCTTGGCGGGGCGCCCGCCGGCGTCGGCGAGGTCGAAGCGACCCAGCAGCGCGTGCGCGCGGTCGCGCGCACGGCGCCGGGGAAAGCCGTAGAGGCGCCCGATCATCTCGAGGTTCTCGGCGCCCGTGAGGTTCTCGTCGACCGCCGCGTACTGCCCCGACAGCCCGATGCGGCGGCGCGCCTCCTCGGGGTCGCGCAGCACGTCCGCGCCCGCGACGGTCGCGGTCCCCTCGTCGGGGCGCAGCAGCGTCGTGAGGATCCGCACCGCCGTCGTCTTGCCCGCGCCGTTGGGCCCCAGCAGCCCCAGCACGGTGCCCTGCGGCACGTCGAGGTCCAGCCCGCGCAGCGCCTCGACCTGGCCGTACCGCTTCACCAGGCCCCGCGCGGTGATGGTCGCCGTCATCGCTCTCCCCGTTGGTCGTCGTGACGTGCGTACCGACCGGTGCCGCACCCCGAACTCGTCGGGCCGGCGGCCCTGGGCACGATGGTCGCGCGGACCACCGACATCGACGACGGACGCGGGCGGGGCGACCCCGACGAGGTCGCCCCGCCCGTGGCGTCAGCCGGCGAGGCGCGCGCGCACGAGCGCGCTGAGGGCCTTGCCGTCGGCACGGCCCTGCGCACGCGCCGTCGCCTCCTTCATCACGCCGCCCATGTCCTTCATGCTCGACGCACCGGTGTCGGCGACGACGGCGTCGACGAGGGCCACGAGCTCGTCCTCCGTCAGCCGCGTCGGCAGGTACTCGTCCACCACGTCGGCCTCGGCCGCCTCGGTCGCTGCCCGGTCGGCGGCACCCGCGTCGGCGTAGATCTGCGCGGACTCGCGACGCTTCTTGGCCTCGCGCGCCAGGACCGCCAGCACGTCGTCCTCGGTGAGCTCGCGCTCGACGGGCCCGGCCTTCGCCTCGTGGCGCACGGCGCCGATGAGCTGGCGCAGCGTGGAGGTGCGCAGCGCGTCGCGGGCCTTGAGGGCGGTCGTCAGGTCGGCGGTCAGTCGGTCGAGGGTGCTCATGCCCCCATCCTCGCGGGGCGCGCGGGTCGTCGCCTCATGATTCGGGGCGGGTCGGGACAGGACGCGGGCAGGGCGGGCGGGGCGGGGCGGACGCCGCGCCGCCCGCGCACGCGTGCGCTCCGGTCCGGTCCGTGCCGGGTGCCGGGTGCCGGGTGCCGGGTGGATCGTCGCCGGGGACGACCGCGCCGACGGACCGACGACCGGACCGAGGACCGGGGCGTCACCAGGCAGCGGCGACCACGTCGGTCATCTCGGCCGCATCCAGCACCACCGGGTTGCCGCGCGTGCTCGAGGCCGCGAGCGCGTCCGCGACGACGGCGGGCACGTCGCCCTCGGCCAGCCCGAGCGCGCCGAGGCCGGGCACGTCGAGCGCCCGCACCGTGTCGGCGAGCCACGCGACCGCGTCG
>JAEYNO010000500.1 GCA_023412515.1 Actinomycetes bacterium | reverse complement strand
GACTTCATGAACCTCAACCAGGCCGCGCACGGCGACCGCGAGTACGCGTACATCGCGACCCGCCTGGGCCTGGCGCGCACCACCGTCTCGGGTCACGTGTCGAACCCGGCCGTGACCGCGCGCATCGGCACGTGGGTCCGCGCCGCCGCGGGCTGGCAGGCCGCGCAGGACCTCGTGCTCGTGCGGTTCGGCGACAACATGCGCAACGTCGCGGTCACCGAGGGGGACAAGACCGAGGCGGAGATCCGCCTGGGCGTGTCGGTCAACACGTGGGGCGTCAACGACCTGGTCGCCGCGGTCGAGGCCGTCGACGACGCGACGGTCGACGCGCTCGTCGCGCAGTACGAGGAGCTGTACGACGTCGTCCCCGAGCTGCGGGCCGGCGGCGAGCGGCACGAGTCGCTGCGCTACGCGGCGCGCCAGGAGGCGGCGCTCGAGGCGTTCCTCACCGAGCGCGGCGCGAAGGCGTTCACGACGAACTTCGAGGACCTGGGCGAGCTGCGCCAGCTGCCCGGCCTGGCCGTGCAGCGGCTCATGGGCAAGGGCTACGGGTTCGGCGCCGAGGGCGACTGGAAGACGGCCGTGCTGGTGCGCGTCGCCAAGGTGATGGGCGCCGGGCTGCCCGGCGGCGCGTCGCTCATGGAGGACTACACCTACGACCTGACGCCGGGCGCCGAGAAGATCCTGGGCGCGCACATGCTCGAGATCTGCCCGTCGCTCACGACGTCGAAGCCGCGCGTGGAGATCCACCCGCTGGGCATCGGCGGCAAGGAGGACCCGGTCCGCATGGTGTTCGACACCGACCCGGGCGTCGGGGTCGTCGTGTCGCTCGCCGACATGCGCGAGCGGTTCCGCCTCACGGCCAACGTCGTCGACGTCGTGCCCCCGACGGCGGACCTGCCGCACCTGCCCGTCGCACGGGCCGTGTGGGAGCCCCGCCCGGACTTCACGACGTCCTCCGAGTGCTGGCTGACCGCGGGCGGCGCGCACCACACGGTGCTGTCGACGGCCGTGGGCATCGAGGCGTGGGAGATCTTCGCCGAGCTCGCGCGCACCGAGCTGCTCGTCATCGACGAGGCGACCACGCGCCGCGGGTTCGCCGACCAGGTCCGCTGGAACCAGGTGTACTACCGCGTCGCCCAGGGGTTCTGAGCGACGCAGGGCTCCTGAGGCGCTGACGCGCCGACGTCGACGGAGGGCGGGTGCCCGGCCACGGCCGGGTGCCCGCCCTCCGTCGTGCCCACCCCAGCCCGTCGGCGACGGACAGCCGCGCGGGCGACGGACAGCGGCGCGCGCGTGTCCGTCGATCCGTCGCGCTGTCTGTCGGCGGCGTGCGGGTGCGGCGGGGCGCGCGGTGGTGGGCGGGTGCGTGGGTGGGGCGGCCGGGACCGAGGGCCCGCGGGGTGCGTCCGCGGGTGTGGGCGGGTCGTGCGGGCGCGCCTGTGACGTGCCGGTTCACCCGGGGTTCACGTGCCGGTCGCCTGCCGTCGGCCTAGTCTCGGCCTGACGGCGCGTCGACGGAGACGGGCCGGGAAGGAGCGGCGTCGTGCGTACGCAACCACGAGCCCTGGTGTGGACCGTGCGGGCCCTGCTGTCGGTGACGGGGTCGCTGCTGATCGTCGTCGTCGACGCCGTGCTCAGCCATCCCGTGCCCTGACGAACCTCGGCGTCCCGTCCCGACGAGCTCCGGCCTCGCCCCCGGGGGGCCGCCGGCGCCCCGTCAGCCCGCGAGCAGCGCCCGCAGCGCCGGGCCGAACCGGTCCGGCGCGCCCGTCTGGCCGTACTCGCCGCCCAGGAACGCGCCGTGGTCCCCGGGCAGCACGGCGACCTCGCCTCCCAGCGCCGCCGCGACGGCACGGGCGCCGCGCGCGGCGAGGTTCTCGCCCGACTCCTCGCCCACGGCGACCACGACGCGCGTCGCGGCCGCGCGCAGCGCGTCGACCTCGAGCTCGTACGGCGGGAGCGTGCGCATGTTCACGCCCAGCAACGGGTCGTCGCGCGACCCGTCGTCGTCCGTCGGCATGCCGAACGCGGCCGGGTCGGGCGCCGGGCGGTCCGCCCAGTCCTCGGGCACCGGGCCCTGGTGCGAGACCAGCGCCACGAACGCCGCCATCGCGTGCCCCCAGCCGGCCCGCAGGTACGTCTCGTGCACCGCGCGCATCGCGGCGGTGGCGGTCGTCGCGTCCGGCAGCACCGACGGGAGCGGCGGCTCGTGCGCGACGAGCGTCGCGACGTCCGCCGGGTGCGCGGCCACCCACGCGAGCGCGTTGACGGCCCCGCCGCTCGAGGCGAACACGTCGACCGGGCCCGCGCCGAGGGCCGTGACCAGCCGGTGCAGGTCGTCCGCGTGGGTCCGCGGCGTCGCGGGTTCCGCGCCGGGCGCGAGCGTGCTGCGCTCGACGCCGCGCGGGTCGTAGGTCACGACGGTGCGGTCGGTGAACCACGAGCTCAGCGTGCCGAACCCGGTCGCACCCATCGGCGAGCCGATCAGCAGCAGCGGCCGCCCGGCCGCCGGTCCGGCGGCCTCGCGGACGTCGTACGCGAGCGTGGCGCCGGGCACGTCGAGCGAGAGCGTCGTGGGGGTGGCCTCGGTGGGCTGTCCGGTGGGCATGGCGGCTCCTGCGGGTGCGGTCGGGCGCGCGACGTGCGCGTGCCAGGAGTGGACCACGCGCGCGCCCGGGAGTCATCGGGTGGCGCCCGTCGGGGCTCGTGCCGCGTCCCGCTCGCGCGCCGGGGCGGCGGGTGAAGTGCGCGCACGTCGTCGCAGGTCGTCGGTCCGGCACCTGGACGGCGGTCTAGACACGGCTTGCCGCTCCCGTGACTGCGACCTACCGTCGTGATGACACGGCGACGGAGCCGTGCCGGGGGGTGCAGGGGACGTGCAGGTCCAGGGGCAGGGATCGCGAGCCGTGACGTGGCTCTCCCGTGCGCTGCTGGCCCTGCTGGGCGCGGCCCTGCTCGTGCTGACCGGCGCCGTCCTCGCCTCGACCGACGCGCACGCCGCGGCCCCGCGGGCCGCCTCGCCCGACTCCGGGGGTCTCGGGTCCGTGCTCGGCGCCGTGACCGACGCGGCCGGTGGTGTGGTGACTCCCGTGGTCGACGCCGTGGTGTCCCCGGTGGCCGGCGCCGTCGTCGCCCCGGTCGTCGAGGCGGTGGCGCCCGCGCCGGCACCGGCGGCTCCGGCGCCCGCACCGCCCGCGGCACCGGTG
>JAEYNO010000485.1 GCA_023412515.1 Actinomycetes bacterium | reverse complement strand
GGTCGAGGTCGCACGGCCGTCGGCCCCCGGCCGCGACGCGTGCGCCGGGTCAGCGGCAGCCGCAGGCCGCGAGCTGCGACACGAACGCGTCGACGGCCTGGCGCGGCGCCCACTGCCCGCCCTCGGGCGTCTGGTCGGCCATGACGACGAACACGAGCTGGCGCCGCTGGGCGTCGAGCGCGGTGCCCGCGAGCGACGTGACGTTGGGCAGCGAGCCGGTCTTGGCGCGCACGAGCCCGCGGGCGTCGGACGTCGTGTAGCGGCCCGAGAGCGTGCCGCTGAGCCCGGCCACCGGCATCCCGACCGCGACGTCGCGCAGCGCGGCGTGCTGAGGGTCCGTCGTGAGGCGCACGACGTCGGCGAGCAGCGCGGGCGACAGCGACGAGCCCGCAGCGAGGCCCGACGCGTCGACCAGCCGGGCACCCGCGGTGTCGACGCCGAGCGTGCCCACCTGGTGCAGCACGGCCTGCGTGCCGCCGTCGAAGCTGGCGGGCAGCCCGGCGTCGAGCGCGACGAGGCGGGACACGACCTCGGTGATCGTGTTGTCGGACGTCTCGAGGAAGTAGTGCACGACGTCGACGAGCGGCGCCGACTCGACGCGCGCGAGCTCGACGCCGGCCGGGGCGGTGCCGCGGCGCGGCTTCCCGTCGACCGTCACGCCGGCCTCGGCGAGCCGCTGCGCGAACACCTCGCCGGCCGCGAGCGACGGGTCGGGCGAGCGCGGCACGTACTCGCCGTCGCGCAGCTTCGCGACGTCCACCGCGAGCGCCGTCACCGGTGCGGCGAAGCCGTCCCGCACGTACGACGGGTCCCACCCGGGGCTCTGGGTCGGGCCCGAGAACAGCGTGTCGTCGACGACGAGCCGCACGGTCGTGGTGCCCTGCTGCGCGAGCGCCGCCGCGGTCGCCGCCGCGAGGTCGGCGAGACCCGCGTGCCCGACCGTCGCGGCGGGGTCCCCCGCGCCGGCGGCGAGCATCATGTCGCCACCCCCGACGAGCGCGATGGTGCCGGGGTCGACGCGGACCACCGTGGTCGGCAGCGTCGTGGCCGGGTCGAGCGCGGTGAGGGCCGCGACGCCCGTGAGGACCTTGGCGGTCGACGCGGGCACGCGGCCGGCGTCGGGCTGGTGACCGGCCAGCACCTCGCCCGTGAGCTGGTCGACCACCGTGACGCCGACGCTCGGGCCGAGGCGCGCGTCGGTGACGAGCCCGTCGACGAGCGCCTGCACCTGCGGCGCGGCGGGCAGCGGCGCCTGGGGGTCGAGGTCCCCCAGGACGCGCGGCACCGCGGTCGGCTCGACGGCGCCGGGGGCCGTCGGGAACGGCGCCGGGTCGGGGACCGGCGGCGCGAGGGTCACGACCCCGGGGACGACGTCGTAGGCGTCGGCGGTCGCGTAGGCGCCCGCCGCGAGCACCACGACGAGGGTCCCCACGCCCGCGACCCGTGCCGCTGTGGCCATCGTCACCCGCCCGTTCGTCCCGCGGTCCGGTACCGCCGCGCCGGTGCGTCAGACTACTGTCACCTGACGACGGCGCCGGGGAGACGACGCGCCCGCAGGTCGACAGACCCACCGCCACCGGGCGGGGAGCCGTGGAGGAAAGCACAGTGGAGTTCGACGTCACGATCGAGATCCCCAAGGGGCAGCGCAACAAGTACGAGGTGGACCACGCCACCGGGCGCATCCGTCTCGACCGGATGCTGTTCACCTCGACCCGCTACCCCGACGACTACGGGTTCATCGAGGGCACCCTCGGCGAGGACGGCGACCCGCTCGACGCGCTCGTGCTGCTCGAGGAGCCGACGTTCCCGGGCTGCCTGATCCGCTGCCGCGCGCTGGGCATGTTCCGCATGCGCGACGAGGCGGGCGGCGACGACAAGGTGCTGTGCGTCCCGACGGGCGACCAGCGTGCCGCGTGGCGGCAGGACATCGACGACGTGTCCGACTTCCACCGGCTGGAGATCCAGCACTTCTTCGAGGTCTACAAGGACCTCGAGCCCGGCAAGTCGGTCGAGGGCGCGCACTGGGTGGGGCGGGCCGAGGCCGAGGCCGAGATCGAGCGGTCGCGGCAGCGCGCGATCGACGCGGGCTACGACCACCACTGACGCCGCACGACCGACGGCCCGGCCCCGGCAGCGCGCGGGGTCCGGGCCGTCGTCGTCGGGGGCGGCGTCGCCGCGCGTGAGGGTCGCCGTCAGGGGCGCCCGGCGTAGGGCATGGTGCTGCCCCAGCGCATGGACGTCACGCGCACCGGGACGCCGGGCCGGGACGCCTCGACGATCTGCCCGCCGCCGACCCACATCGCGACGTGGTAGATCGTGCTGGGGTCGTTGGTGTTGCTCGCCCAGAACACGAGGTCGCCGGGCCGCAGCTGGTCGTAGTCGATCTTCTGGACCTGGCGGTACTGGTCGCGCGACGTCCGGTTGATGCTGACGCCCGCGGCCTTCCACGCCTGGCCGGTCAGGCCCGAGCAGTCGAAGCCGTCGGGGCCGTTGCCGCCCCACACGTACGGCAGGCCGACCTTGGAACGGGCCCACTCGACCGCGGCCGCCCCCGAGGCGGCC
>JAEYNO010000481.1 GCA_023412515.1 Actinomycetes bacterium | reverse complement strand
GCCCCGCGGCGCGCGTCGCGGGCGTGCTGCCCGCGATGCTCGGCGCCGACGGGCCGCGCACGTACCTCGTGCTCGCGCTCAACCCCGCCGAGCTGCGTGCGGCGGGCGGCATCGTGGGCGCGGTCGTCGAGGTGCGCGTGGACGACGGCGCCGTCGACGTCGTGGCGATCCGCACCACGGCCGACCTGCGCGGCGTGCGCGACCCCGTGCTGCCGCTGAGCGACGAGGAGCTCGCGCTGTGGGGCGACGGGCTGGGCCGGTGGGTGCAGAACGCGTCCTCGACCCCCGACTTCCCGCGCACCGCGGCCCTCGTGGCGGCCCACTGGGCGACCGTGTCGGGCGACCCGGTGGACGGGGTGCTGGGCACCGACCCGGTCGCCGTCGCGGCGCTGGTCGACGCCACGGGTCCGGTGCCCGACCCCGACGGCGGGACGCTCGCCGGCGACGGCCTCGTGCGGGCCCTGCTGCGCGACGCGTACGTGCGGCACCCCGGGGCGCAGGCCTCCGACGCGTACTTCGCGCACGTCGCGTCGAACGTCGTGGCCGCGGTCGGCGCCGGGCAGGGCGACCCGCAGCGCCTGCTCGCCGCCGGTCGGCGCGCGGTCGACGAACGGCGGCTGCGCGTGTGGTCGGCGCGGCCCGACGAGCAGCGGGTCCTGGCCGCGACGGTGGCCGGGGGAGCGTTCACGGCGGGTCCGTTCGCCGACGAGCCCGGCGTCTTCCTCGACGACGCGACCCAGGGCAAGCTCGGCGCCTACCTCGACACGGACGTGACGTTCCGTGACGCGCGCTGCGCGGGTCCGGACCCCTCCGTGACGGCCGTCGTGCGCCTGCACCTCGAGCCGCCGGGCGCCGTGGCGGGGGCGTTGCCGGTCGTCGTCGGCGCGCCCGGCGAGGGCGTCGCGCCCGGGACGCTGCTGACGTCGGTGTCGGTGTGGTCGGGGCGCGACGGGCAGCCGCCGGTGGTCCGCCGGGACGGCGCGCCGGCGACGGGCCGCGTGACGCGCGCCGACGGGCGCGTGGTGGTGCAGGTCGCGTCCCGGGTCGCGCCGGGGGCGACCCAGGAGCTCGAGGTCGACCTGCCGCTGCACGGCGGTGCCGTGACGCTCTGGACCACGCCGACCGTGACCTCGCCCGGGTCGGCCACCTTCCGGTGCGCGTCCTGACGGGTCGCCGCCGCCCGGACGGGTGAAAGACGCCCGAGATGTCCGAATCACCCGTCCAGGAGTAGGCCTGACGCGCTCGACGCGCGAAGATGGTCCCGAATTGTCCGTTTCTTCTCATCCCTCTCGGGAGGCAGCCATGCGCACGTCCGTCCGGGTCTGCGCCGTCGCAGGCCTTCTCCTGCTCCTGACCGGGCTCGCCCCGGCGGTCGCCACCGCCTCCCCGGGCGACCTCGCCGCGGCCGACGACTGCACGCGCGGCACCGACGACTACGGGGCCGACCTGCCCTGCGAGGTCGACGTCGCGTCGCTGAGCGCCGTGTGCGACGCCGACGTCCCGCGCCTGCAGTACGCGCTGGACCCCGTGGGCACCGACCACCGCACCGTCACCATCACGTTCGTCAACCCGACCGGCGGGTCGGACGTCGTCTACGCCGACCAGCCGCTGTCCGGGTCGGTGCCGTGGCCCGGCGCCGTGACCGACGCGTCGGGTCGCGGGGTCGACTGGCCGGGCTGGCGCCTCGAGGGCGGCCGCTGGGTCGAGGGTGACGAGTACGACTGGGCGCGCGGCTCGGTCCAGGTGGACTTCCACGTCAACCCCACCGCGTCGGCCGTCACGACGTACCCGCAGTCCTCGGCGAGCTGCCTCACGTCGCCCGAGCGGTCCGACGTGCTCGTCGCCGGCGGCGACGTCGCGTCCGCGGCCGGGCCGCGCGTCCGTGCCGAGGTGCTGTCCGCCACGGGTGCGAGCGCGGGACCCGTCGTCCTGGTCGGCGCGGGTCTGGTGCTCGCCGGGGCCGCCGGGGTGCTGGTCGCGCGCCGGCGCCGCGCCTGACGCGCGGATCCCTGAGCGAGCGCGACGGGCCGGGCACCGCGTGGTGCCCGGCCCGTCGCGTCGTCCCGCCGGCGGGGAGGGTCAGACGAGCTGAGCGACCACGTGGTCGACGCACGCCGTGAGCGCGCGCACGTCCTGCGGGTCGACCGCGGGGTACATGCCGACCCGGAGCTGGTTGCGGCCGAGCTTGCGGTACGGCTCGATGTCCACCACGCCGTGCCGGCGCAGCACGGCCGTCACCGTCTGCGCGTCGACCTCGGGCGCCAGGTCCACGGTCCCCACGACCGGCGAGCGCAGCGCGGGGTCGGCGACGAACGGGGTCGCCCACTCGCGGCTCTCGGCCCACGCGTACAGGTGCCCCGACGACTCGGCCGTGCGCGCCGCGGCCCACGCTAGCCCGCCGTGCGCGAGCATCCACTCGATCTGCTCGGCCAGCAGCACGAGCGTCGCGACGGCGGGCGTGTTGAGGGTCTGCTCGGCGCGCGAGTTGGTGACCGCGGTCGTGAAGGACAGGAACTCGGGCACCCAGCGGCCCGACGCCTCGACGCGCGCGGCACGCTCGACCGCCGCGGGCGACGCGAGCGCGAGCCACAGCCCGCCGTCCGACGCGAACGACTTCTGCGGCGCGAAGTAGTAGACGTCGGTCTCCGCGACGTCGAGCGTGGTGCCGCCGGCCGACGACGTGCCGTCGACGACCACGAGCGCACCGGCCTCGCGCGACCCGGGCACGCGCCGCACGGGCGCGACCACGCCCGTCGACGTCTCGTTGTGCGGCCAGGCGTACGTGTCGACGCCGTCGACGGGCGCGGGGACCGCGACCTCGCCGGCCGGCGCCGCGACGACGTGCGACGGCTCGAGGAACGGGGCGCGCGCGGTCGCGGCGGCGAACTTGGCGCCGAACTCGCCGAACTGCGCGTGCGCCGCGCGGCGCTCGACGAGGCACAGCGTGGCGACGTCCCAGAATGCGGTCGAGCCGCCGTTGCCGAGCACGACCTCGTAGCCGTCGGGCAGGTCGAACAGCGTCGCGAGCCCGGAGCGCACGCGCGCCACCACGTCCCGCACGGCCTGCTGGCGGTGCGACGTGCCCAGCACCGTGCGGCCGACCGCGGCCAGCGCCTCGACCTGCTCGGGGCGCACGAGCGAGGGGCCGGACCCGAACCGGCCGTCGCGCGGCAGGAGGTCGGCGGGGATCGTCACACGGGCGAGGGCGTCGGCGGCGGGCACGAGGCGAGGATAACGACGCCCGACCTGCGGCTCGCAGCCCGTTCACGTGGGCGGGGCCGACTACCCTGGGTGCCGGAGGCGGTCCCGCAGCACGGGCCGTGGCACGCGACGTGGGAGGCCGAGCGGTGAGCGACCTGATCGACACGACCGAGATGTATCTCAAGACGATCTACGAGCTCACCGAGGAAGGCATCACCCCGCTGCGCGCCCGCATCGCCGAGCGGCTCGGGCACTCCGGCCCCACGGTCTCGCAGACCGTGGCCCGCATGGAGCGCGACGGCCTCGTGGTCGTGACCGGGGACCGGCACCTGGAGCTCACGCCCGACGGCCACTCGAAGGCCGTGCGCGTCATGCGCAAGCACCGGCTCGCGGAGCGGCTCCTCACCGACGTCATCGGCCTCGACTGGCCGCACGTCCACGAGGAGGCGTGCCGCTGGGAGCACGTCATGAGCGAGCGCGTCGAGCAGCGGCTCGTGGCGCTGCTCGACCACCCGCACTTCGACCCGTACGGCAACCCGATCCCCGGGCTCGACGAGATCGGGGAGGCGCGCACCGAGGTGCGGTTCCTCGACGGCGTCGTGCCGCTCACCGGCGACCGGGCCGCCGCCGGCGGCACCGCGGTCGTCGCGCGCATCGCCGAGCCGCTGCAGGTGGACGTCGAGCTGCTCGCGCGGCTCGCCGAGGCGGGGGTGCAGCCGGGCGCGCACATCACGGTCGAGCGACTGGCGGGCGTCGTGACGGTGGGCGTCGCGGGCTCCGGCACGGTCCTCGACCTGCCCGAGGACGTCGCGCGCCACATCTTCGTCGGCGTCTGAGCCGTCCTCGTCGGCGTCCGAGCCCTGTGCGGCGACTTCCGCCGCGCGGCTCGCCGACGCGCCGGGTCCTTCGAGGGCGACCCCGCACCGCAGCGGTGCGGGGCCGCCCTCGTCGTCGTGACCACGTCGTCGGCCGTGCGCCCGTGCGCGGTGTCGACGAGTCGAAGGTTGGTCGGGCGTGTCGCGCGGCGTGTCGGACGTCGGTCCATGACCTCCCCGAGATCTTCGTGACCAGAGCGTGACAATCGCGCCGGGGGTCATGTACGTTCGACCTGCTTCTCGGAACCCTCCTCCGTGGAGCCCTCGAGCGGAACGCCGAACCCTGCCGCCGCTCGTAGGTCCGTACGACTCGCCGGCAGGGGCGGGGGAACCACTTTGTTGGGCGCCGGTCACGGGGCCCTTGGGGTGAAGCCGGGCGGACGGTACGGCGGTGCGCACGCGAGTGCGGACGGCCGTGGCGGACGACCGGCCGGGTGATCTCCCACCCGAACCCGACAGCTCACCTCGTAGGCGCCAGGAGAGGCACTCCGTTGTCCGAAAGCATCACCCGGGCGCGTCACCGCGCCGCGCGTCGTCCCTCGACGCCGCTCACCGAGCTGGCCTCCGCCGCGTCGGAGCAGATGGGGACCGTCGGTCGGCGCACCGCCGTCGTCGCGGCCTCGTCGGGCCTGATGGTCTCGATGGTCGCGGTTCCCGCGACCGCCGCGGACCACGTCGCCGCCCCCGCGCTCGCCGCCGTCGACACGGCCGCCCTCACGGCCTCCGCACGTGCGGTCCTCAACACCTCGCCCGTCGTCGCGTCGCCCGCCGAGGCCGTGTTCACGGTCGACGCGCCGGCCGTCACGGCCGAGAAGCCGGCCCCGCCGCCGCCGCCGGAGCCGGTCCGCACGCGGACGGCGTCCCGCACGGCCGAGCGTGCGGCCGCCGCGACCCCCGCGGCGCAGACGCAGGCGACGAACAACCCCGTCCCGCAGTCGGTCTCCGGCAACGCGGTGCTCGAGGTCGCGGCCCGCTACGTCGGCGTGCCCTACGTCTCCGGCGGGTCCACCCCCGACGGCTTCGACTGCTCGGGCTTCACGTCGTACGTGTACGCCCAGCTCGGCATCTCGCTGCCCCGGACGTCGTCCGCGCAGCGGAACGCCGGGCAGGTCGTGTCGCGTGCCGACGCCCAGCCGGGCGACCTGATCTGGAGCCCCGGCCACATCGGCATCTACGCCGGCGGCGACCAGATGATCGACGCGCCCCGCCCGGGCAAGACGGTCCAGTTCCGGTCGATCTGGCAGAGCAACCCCACGTTCATCCGGGTCGGCTGAGCCGCTCCGATGCCGCGAGGCCCCGACGACGTCCACGTCGTCGGGGCCTCGTCGCTTTCTCCCGGACCGCAATGGACGTGCGCGTACGCTGGTCCCGCATTCACGCTGTTCCTCGCCCACGGCCGGCAGCCAGCCGGTCCGACCACCGGGAGTGCACCGTGCTGACGACCGCCGCCGACCAGGCCCCCCGCACCGACGCGCGCGCGGACGTGCCCGCGCGGACGCTGCTGCTCAACGCGAGCGGCGAACCGCTCTGCATCGTCACGCTGCACCGTGCCGTGGTGCTCGTCATGACCGGCAAGGCGACCGTGCTGGAGTCCGACGGCCACGTGCTGCACTCCGCGCGCGTCCAGATGCCCGCACCCGTCGTGCTCGTCCTCACGCGGTACGTGCGTGTGCCCGTGCGGCGCCCCGTGCCGCCGACGCGGCGCACCGTCCTGCAGCGCGACGACCACCGGTGCGCGTACTGCGGGGGCGGTGCCGACACCGTCGACCACGTGCACCCGCGCTCGCGAGGGGGCCGGCACGAGTGGACCAACGTGGTCGCGGCGTGCCGGCGCTGCAACCACCGCAAGGCCGATCGCACGCTGCACGAGCTCGGCTGGGAGCTGCCGTTCCTGCCGCGTGCCCCCCGCTGGTCCGTCACGATCGGCGGCGCTGCCGGGCGCGCCGAGCCGGCGTGGTCGCCGTACCTCGTCGCCTGACGCGCGACCCGCGCGCACCCGGTGCCGTCGGGTGCCACGCCCTGTGCCACGATGGCAGGGCCGGACGATCGGGCGCACCGGAGCGCCGCACGCGACGCAGGAGGGCGACATGACGCGCGAGCACGAGATCCTCGTGGGGGTCGACGGGTCCACGGCGAGCCTGCACGCGCTGGACTGGGCGGCCGCCGAGGCGCGGACCCGCGGCCTGGGGCTGCGTGTGGTCGTGGCCTACTCGCTGCCGTCGTTCACCGCCGCGTCCCTCGACGGGGGCTACGCGGCGCTCGACGACGAGACCATCCGCGCGGGTGCGCAGGCCGTCCTCGACGAGGCGATGGGCCACCTCGGGTCGCCGGGGGTCCCCGTGCAGGGGCGCGTCGTCACGGGCGACGCGGCGGCGGCCCTCGTCGAGGAGTCGCGACGCGTCGAGCTCGCGGTCGTGGGAACGCGCGGTCGCGGCGGCTTCGCCGACCGGCTGCTGGGCACCGTGTCGTCGGCGCTGCCCGCGCACGGCTGGTGCCCCACGGTCGTCGTCCCGCTGCGGGGCGACGACGGTCACCCGCTGCCCGACGGGGAGGTCCCGCCGCTGCGACCCGTGCGGCGCATCGTCGTGGGCGTCGACGGGTCGGCGCCCGCCGAGGCGGCGCTGCGCGCGGCGATCCGGGAGGCCGCCGCGTGGGGGGCGGAGCTGTTCGCGGTGTCGGGCGTGCCGATCGCCTCGATGGCGGGCGCGCTCGCGTGGCTCCCGTCGGCGGTCGACCACGAGCAGGTGCTGAGCGACGCGCAGGAGGGCCTCGACGTGGTCGTCGACCGGGCGCTGGCGGGGCACCCGGGCGTCGTGGTGCAGCGGCGCGTGCTGGACGGCACGGGGGCCGAGCTCCTCACGGAGTTCTCGGAGGCCACCGACCTCATCGTCGTGGGGTCGCGGGGGCGCGGCGGGTTCGCGGGGCTGCTGCTGGGCTCGACGAGCCAGGCCGTGCTGCACCACGCGCGGTGCCCGGTCATGGTCGTGACGACGCGCTGCGAGGACCCGGCCGCGGACTGACGCCCCGCACGCACCCCGGAGTCAGGCGTCCCGGGGTGCGTCCGCCGCGGCGACCGCGGTCGCGGGCACGGCGTCGGGCCGGCGGACGAGCGCGGACAGCACGACCGTCGAGCGCGTGCGTGCGACGAACGGCTCGGCGGCGAGCCGCTCGACGACCTCCTCGAGGTGCCGCATGTCGCGTGCGCGGACCTGCACGACCAGGTCGACGTCACCGGTCACGGTCGACGCCGTGACGACCTCGGGGTAGCGCTCGACGGCGGCTTGCATGGTCGCGGGGCTCGTGGAGCCCTGGCAGAAGATCTCGACGAACGCCTCGGTGTGCCAGCCCAGCGCGGCGGGGTCGAGCTGCACCGTCCAGCCGCGGATCACGCCGCGGTCGCGCAGCCGGTCGACGCGCCGTTTGACGGCGGGCGCGGAGAGCGAGACCTCCGCGCCGACCTGGGCGAACGTCGCACGGGCGTCGCGCGCGAGCGCGCGCAGGATGGCGCGGTCGAGGGAGTCGAGCCGATCGGGGTCCACGGGACCCATCGTGGTCCATCGGGCCGCCGGCGCCCTGATCGCCGCAAATGCACGACTGTGCAGGACATCTGACCATATGTGCCATCTCTTGCGACCAGCACCCTCACGTCGGAGGCTGCACGTGCCGATGCGTCCAGCAGGCGCGACGACGTGGGGGAGACCATGAGCGAACGGCAGGGCACCGGGGCAGGCCGCGACGGCCGACCCGCGGAGGGTGCGGCGTCGCCCGTCGGGGCACCCGCACGCGCGGTCCCGCTGATCCCCACCCAGGCGGGGCACACGTTGTCGGGGCCCGTCCCCGTCGTCCCCCCGGCAGGTGTCCCGCAGCCGCGCACCGCGTCGCCCGCGGCCCCCGCCGAGCCCCCGGCCCCGGCGGACGTCGCGGCACCCTCGTACCCGTCGTACCGGCGCCAGGTGGTCGCGCTGCTCACCGCCGCGGCCGTCCTCGTGTCCGCGGGGGGCGTGTGGGCCGTGCAGCAGGACCGTGCGGCACGCGCGGACGCGGCCCGTGCCGCGCAGGCCCGCGTCGACGCCGTGCGCGCGGGTGTCGGCGACGAGCTCGCGGGTGCGCGGGTCGACGGCGTCGTGGCGGGTGCGGCGATCGCC
>JAEYNO010000118.1 GCA_023412515.1 Actinomycetes bacterium | reverse complement strand
ACCCGGCGTCGCGTGCGACCCGCAGCGACGGGCCGTTCGCGGCGTCGACGCGCAGCACGGCGCTCGTCGCGTCGGTGCGCTCGGCGAGCCAGCGGCGCAGCAGGCGCACGGCGCGCACCGCGTAGCCGCGCCCGCGCCATGAGGGCAGGACCGCGTAGGACACGTTCGCCGTGCAAGGCGGCAACTCCGGCAGCGCCAGGTGGGCCTCGACCGTGCCCGCGAGCTCGCCGGTCGCGGCGTCGAGCACGCCGAGGTGCCGCCGCGGCCCGCCGTCGCGCCACTGCGCGACGTTCTGCGCGACCCAGGCGGTGGTGCGCGGGCGCTCGGAGCGGTGCCCCTCGTCGAGCCACCTGACCTGGTCGTCGTCCTCGCCCGCGAGCAGCGCGTCGACGTCGTCGGCCGTGAGGCAGCGCAGCGTCACGACGCCGTCCGTCAGCACGGGCGGGTCCGCGGTGATCGTCGAGCCGTCCACCGGCCCATCATGACGCGTGCCGCACCGCGCCCCGCGCGGACCGCGGCCCGCGCCGCGCCGAGGCGGGTGTAGGAAGGTGCGGCACCCCGTCGAGCACCCCCGGAACGAGCCGCCCCGCATGAGCACCACCGAGCGCACGCTCGTCCGCACCCTGGCACCCGCGACCGTCTTCCTCGTCGCGCTGTGCCTGCGCCCCCCGCTGACGGCCGTGGGTCCGCTGCTGCCGCAGCTCGGCCCGGACCTCGGGCTCGGCGAGGGTGCGCAGGGGCTGCTCGGCGCGCTGCCGCTGCTGGCGTTCGCGGCCGCGTCGCCGCTCGTGCACCGGCTGTCGGAGCGCACGGGCCCCGAGCGCGCGATCCTCGTCGCGCTGCTCGCGCTGGCCGTCGCGACGCTCGCGCGCCCCTTCACCGGCACCGCGGGCCTGTGGCTCGCGACCGGTGCGATCGGCGTGGCGATCGCCGTCGGCAACGTGCTCGTCCCCGCCCTGGTCAAGCGCGACTTCGGCCGGCGCGTCTCGCTCGCCACGGGCGCGTACACCGCGTGCATCGCGGGAGCCGCGGCGACCGCGTCGGCGCTCGCGGTGCCGCTCGCGGACGCGACGAGCTGGCGGGTCGCGCTCGCGTCGTCCGCGGGGCTCGTGGTGCTCGTGGCCGTCGCGTGGGCGCCGCGCGCGCGGCGCGCCGGGCCGCCCGTGCCGCACGTCCCCCCCCCGGACGCGGCCCCGGTGACGAGCGTGTGGCGGCAGAGCACCGCGTGGTGGCTCACGGCGTTCATGGGCCTGCAGTCCACGGTGTTCTACGTGCTGGTCACGTGGCTGCCGACGGTCGAGGGCACGCAGGGCGTGACGGCGACGGCCGCCGGGGTGCACCTGTTCGTGTACCAGGGCCTCGGGATCGTCGGGGGGCTCGCGGTCCCCGCGCTGCTGCACCGCGGCCCCGACGAGCGCCTCGGCGCGGTCGCCGCGAGCGCCCCGGCGCTCGTCGCGCTGCTGGGGCTGCTGCTCGCGCCCGACCTCGTGGTGCTGTGGGTCGTCGTCGCGGGCCTCGGGCAGGGCGCCGCGCTCGTCGTCGCGCTGTCGCTCGTCGCGCTGCGCGGGCGCGACCAGCGCGAGACGGCGCGGCTGTCGGGCATGGCGCAGTCGCTCGGGTACCTGCTCGCGGCCGCCGGGCCCGTCGCGGCGGGCGTGCTCACCGAGGCGACCGGGTCGTGGCGTCCGGCGCTGCTGGTGCTCACCGCGCTCGCGGCCGTGCAGGTCGGCGTCGCGTGGCGGGTCGGGCGGGCCTGACGGCGCACGGCCGTCACACCGACGCCGTCGCCCCCGCCGGCTCGTCGCCCGCCGGCTCGTCACCTGCTGGCTCGTCACCTGCTGCCTCGTCACCCGCCGGCTCGTCACCCGCGGCCCTGTCCCCCGTCGGCTCGTCCGCCACGCCCCGCAACGGGTCGCGCAGCCGCAGCACGACGAGCGCGACGACGGCCCCCACCACCTCGCCCGCCGCGAGCGCGACCCACGTGCCCGTCGGCCCTGCCGCCCCCAGCGCCAGCACGAGCGGCACCTTCACCCCCGCGAGCGTGCCGAGCGCGAGCAGGTAGGCCGGGCGCGGCCGACCGAGGGCCTGGAAGTACGCCGCGACCAGCGGCGACACGCCCGCCGCGGCGAACCCGACCGCGAGCACGCGCAGCGCGTCGACAGCCGCGGTCCGCGTCGGACCGGCGTCGACGAACACCCCGACCACGGGCTGCGCGAGCGCGGCCGTCGCGACCCCCACGAGCAGCCCGTACAGCAGGGTCGCGCGCAGCGTCAGCACACGGGCACGCCACGCGCGTGCCGTGAGGCCCGCGCCCGCGTTGTACCCGACGACGGGCTGCATGCCCTGGCTGATGCCGAGCTGCGGCATCTGCACGAACGTCTGCAGCCGCGCGCAGATCGCGTACGCCGCGAGCGCCGCCGCACCGGCCGTGCGGGCCAGGCCCGTGTTGACCACGACGACGAGCAGCGTCGTGCCCGCGCCCGCGAGGAACGACGGCGACCCGATGCCCAGCAGCGTGCCGACCGTCGGCGCGTGCGGCCGCAGGTCGGCGGCGCCCACGCGGTACGGGCGGCCGCGCTGCAGGAAGAAGAACCACACGCTCATGGCCGCGGACACGGCCTGCCCGCCGACCGTGCCGAGCGCGGCGCCCCGCACGCCGAGCCCCGCGCCGTAGATCAGCAGCGGGTCGAGCACGATCTGCACGACGACCGGCACGACCCACAGCAGCACCGAGAACCGCAGCCGCCCCTCGGCGCGCACGACGGCCGAGAAGCCGGTCGACACGATCGCGCCGGCGAGCACCACGACCGCGTAGTCACGCGCGTACGGGAGCGTCGCGCCCCGCGCGCCGAGCGCGTGCAGCAGCGGGTCGAGGAACGTGAGCCCGACGCCGGTCGTGGCGAGCGCCGCGAGCCAGAACACCGTGAACGCGTTGCCCGTGGCGCGTGCCGCTCCGGCGGGGTCGCCCGCCCCGAGCCGCCGCGACACGACCGACGCGGCGCCGACGCCCAGAGCGGTCGCGAGCGCCCCGAGCGCGAGCAGCAGCGGCGCGACGAGGTTGACGGCCGCGACCGCGGTCGGCCCGACGCCGCGTGCCACGAACCACGCGTTGGTGAGCGCGTAGACGCCGTACACGCCGACCGAGAACGTGGTCTGGGAGCAGGCGTGCCACAGCAGCCGCCCCACGGGCCGCGTGCCGAGAGCGGTCGTCGCGTCGACCGCGGCGGACGCCGCGCCGCTCGTCACGGCCGCCCGTCCCCCGGCGCACGGGGCCCGTCCGGGCGCGCCGCGGCCAGCACGCGGTCGACGGCCTCGGCGACGTCGGACGGGTCGGGCGGCTCGGTGTCGAGCGCGCGGTGGATCGTCATGCCCTCGATGAGCGCGTCGAGCAGGCGCGCGGTCTGCGGGTCCACGTGCCGCTCGAGCGCGCGGCGACTGCGAGACATCCAGTCGTGCGTGAGCCGTCGGAAGCCGGGGTCGCGCGCGGCGAGCGTGTAGAGCTCCTGCGTGAGCACGAGCTCGTGCGGGTCGGTGAGCACCTCGACGCTGATGAGCGCGATCACGGCGTCGCGCGCGGCGGCGCGGTCCGGCGCGGCGGCCATCGCGCGCTCGAACCGGTCGCTCACGCGTCGCGTGAAGCGCTCGAACGCCTCGCGCAGCAGCGCGTCGACGTCGTCGAAGTGGTAGGTGATCGACCCGAGGGGGACGTCGGCGGCCGCGGCGATGCGGCGCGTCGAGGCGCCGGCCACGCCGACCTCGCCGACGACCCGCAGGCACGCGTCGACGATGCGGTCGCGCCGCTGGGGGTCGTGCCGCCGGGCACGCCGCTCGGCCACGCGCGGGCCCTAGGCGATCTCGCGGACGACGCGCGCGGGGTTGCCCACGGCGACGACGTTCGCGGGCAGGTCGCGCACGACCACGGACCCGGCTCCGACCACGGTGTTGTCGCCGATGGTCACGCCCGGGCAGACGATCACGCCGCCGCCGAGCCACACGTTGTCGCCGAGCACGATCGGGCGCGCGGCCTCGAGCTTGTCGCGGCGCGGCTGCGGCTCGACGGGGTGCGTCGGCGTGAGCAGCTGGACGTTCGGGCCGATCTGGCAGTCCTCGCCGATCGTGATGCGCGCGACGTCGAGCGCCGTGAGGTTGGAGTTGACGAACGTGCGCGCGCCGATGTGGACGTTCTCGCCGTAGTCCACGGCGAGCGGCGGCTTGACGTACGCGCCCTCGCCGAGCGAGCCGAGCAGCTCGGTGAGCGCCCGCCGGGCGGCCTCGTCGTCGCCGTCGACGGTCGCGCGGTAGCAGGCGTCGGCGAGCGCGAACGCGCGGCGCGCGATGCGCTCGTTCTCGGGGTCGTCGGCGATGTACAGGTCGCCCGCGAGCATGCGCTCGCGGTTCGTGCGCGGGTCGTCGGCGAAGTGGTCGCGCGTCGTCATGTGGACGATCGTACACATCGATGCGTACGCTCGACCGCATCGGCGTCGAGCACCGCGCGCCGGCCCCGACCTCCCGTCGACGACCACCCGGAGCACCATGCCCGCCCCCGTCACGCGCGCCGCCCGCCGCGCGCGCGTCGCCGTCTCGGCCGTCTTCCTCGTCAACGCCGTGCTCTACGCCAACCTCGTGCCGCGCCTGCCCGAGGTCAAGGACGGGCTCGGGCTCAGCAACGCCGCGCTCGGCACCGCCATCGCCGCGATGCCGCTCGGCGCGCTGCTCGCCGGACTGCTCGCACCGCTGCTCATCCGCCTGCTCGGCTCCGCCGCCGTCGCGTCGTTCGGGCTCGTCGCGCTCGCCGCGGCCGTCGCCGCCGTCCCGCTGTCCGGCAGCTGGTTCGCGCTCGCCGGACTGTTCCTGCTCGCCGGCGCGCTCGACTCGGTGGTCGACGTCGCGCAGAACGCCCACGGGTTCCGCGTCCAACGCCTCTACGGGCGGTCCATCGTCAACGCGTTCCACGGCCTGTGGAGCGTCGGCGCCGTGCTCGGCGGCCTGCTCGGCTCCGCAGCCGCGGGCCTGGACGTGCCGCTGCCGCTGCACGTCGCCGTCACGTCCGCCGTCTTCAGCGTCGTCGCCGTCGTCGCCCACCGGTTCCTGCTGCGCGGCCCCGAGGACGCCGAGCGCGACCACGCCCCCGCCGACGAGCACCCCGGCGCACGCTCGCTGCGGCACGTCGCCGGACGCACCGTCGCGCTGCTCGGCGCGCTCGGCGTGCTCGCGGC
>JAEYNO010000368.1 GCA_023412515.1 Actinomycetes bacterium | reverse complement strand
CGCCGCGACCGAGGCGGCGCTCGCGGCGGTCGCCGACGCGCTGGGCGTGCGGCGGCGGCACGTCACGCTCGTGACGGGCGCGACGAGCCGCGACAAGGTCGTCGAGGTGGACGACGGCGCCGCGGGTGACGCGGCGGTCGCGCGCGTCGCGGACCTGCTCGACGCCTGACGTCGACGCGCGGGTGGACGGCCTCCTCGCGGCGGGACCTGGTGTGCGGCCTGCTGGGCGGTGGCTCCCGGGGTTGTGCCGCTGACCTGCTCGTGCGCGCCCGTGACGGCCCGTGCCTTCGATGGTCGAAGGCACGGGCCGTCGGGCTGCGGGGACATGCGCGGTTCCGTCGGGCTCGAAGCGCGACGACGCGCTCGGGTGACGTCAGGACACGGATTGGTCACGGCTCTTGCCTGCTCCAAGTCTTCAGGTCTTGAATGCAACGCGAAGCCGCACCCGGCTCCTCGGCAGCGACGCCGACCCCGGGTGGCCCGGACGACGGACGTCCCGGCCGCAGCAGCGGCGCACACGAGGGAGCGACGACGATGTCACTGGCATGGAAGAAGACGGCGGTCGCGATGGTCGCCGCGGGCCTGCTCGCAGGGTCCCTGGCCGCGTGCAGCTCCGAGCGCGACACGGGCTCCGGCGGCGGCTCCACCGACGGCGCGACCGGCAGCGCCGAGGACACCATGGTGGGCATCGCGATGCCCACGAAGAGCCTCGAGCGGTGGAACCGCGACGGCGCCCACCTCGAGGAGCTCCTCAAGGACGCCGGCTACGAGACGAGCCTGCAGTACGCCGACAACAAGGTCGACCAGCAGATCACCCAGATCGAGAACATGGTCAACCAGGGCGCGGACGTCCTCGTCATCGCGTCCATCGACGGCACGGCGCTCGCGCCGACGCTGCAGCAGGCGGCCGACCAGGGCATCAAGGTCATCGCCTACGACCGGCTCATCAACGACACCCCGAACGTCGACTACTACGCGACGTTCGACAACTACGGCGTCGGCAAGATGCAGGGCGAGTTCATCGTCGAGGCGCTCAAGCTCGACACCGGTGCGGGGCCGTTCAACCTCGAGCCGTTCGCCGGGTCGCCCGACGACAACAACGCGAAGTTCTTCTTCGCCGGCGCGTGGGACGTCCTCAAGCCCTACGTCGACAAGGGCCAGCTCGTCGTGCCGTCCGGCAAGGCCCCCGCGTCCGACGACGACTGGGCCTCGATCGGCGTGCAGGGCTGGAGCTCGGACACCGCGCAGTCCGAGATGGAGAACCGCCTCAACTCGTTCTACTCGGGCGGCACCAAGGTGAACGTCGTCCTGTCGCCCAACGACTCGCTCGCGCTGGGCATCGCGCAGGCGCTCGCGGGCGCCGGCTACGCGCCCGGTGCGGACTACCCCGTGCTCACGGGCCAGGACGCCGACAAGGCGAACGTCCTCAACATGATCGCCGGCAAGCAGTCGATGTCGGTGTGGAAGGACACCCGCACCCTGGGCGACCAGGTCGCGAAGATGGTCGACCAGATCGTCAAGGGCGAGACCGTCGAGGTCAACGACGAGGAGACCTACGACAACGGCGAGAAGGTCGTCCCGACCTACCTGCTGCCGCCGCAGGTCATCACGCCGGACAACGTCCAGGTGCTCGTCGACTCGGGCTTCTACACGGCCGCCGACCTCGGCCTGTGAACCACCGCCGGCCGGACGACCCAGCGAGGACCCATGGACACCGAGCACATCCTCGAGATGCGCGGCATCACCAAGACGTTCCCCGGCGTGAAGGCGCTCGCGGACGTCACCCTGGCCGTGCGCCGCGGCGAGATCCACGCGATCTGCGGCGAGAACGGCGCGGGCAAGTCGACGCTCATGAAGGTGCTGTCGGGCATCTACCCGCACGGCACGTACGAGGGCGACATCGTCCTCGACGGCGAGGTGCAGGAGTTCCGGGGCATCCGCGACTCCGAGCGCCGCGGCGTCGTCATCATCCACCAGGAGCTCGCGCTGTCGCCGTTCCTGTCGATCGCCGAGAACATCTTCCTCGGCAACGAGCGCGCCGAGCGCGGCGTCGTGGACTGGAATCGCACGAACGCCGAGGCGGCCAGGCTGCTCGCGCGCGTCGGGCTGGCCGAGCGCCCCGACACGCGCGTGAGCGACATCGGCGTCGGCAAGCAGCAGCTCGTCGAGATCGCGAAGGCGCTGTCGAAGGAGGTGCGGCTGCTCATCCTCGACGAGCCGACCGCCGCGCTCAACGACGAGGACTCCGCGCACCTGCTGGGGCTCATCCGCGGCCTGCGCGACGAGGGCATCACCTCGATCATCATCAGCCACAAGCTCAACGAGATCGAGGCCATCGCCGACACCACGACGATCATCCGTGACGGGCGGACCATCGAGTCGCTCGACATGCACGGCGCCGACGCCGTCACCGAGGAGCGCATCATCCGCGGCATGGTCGGCCGGCCGCTCGACCACCGGTTCCCCGATCGGACGCCGCGCATCGGCGAGGAGGTGCTGCGGATCGAGGACTGGACCGTGCACCACCCCGTCGACCAGGCCCGTAAGGTCGTCGACCGGGCGAGCCTCACCGTGCGACGCGGCGAGATCGTCGGGCTCGCGGGACTCATGGGGGCGGGCCGCACCGAGCTCGCGATGAGCGTGTTCGGGCGCTCGTACGGCACCCGGATCTCGGGGCGCGTCTACAAGGACGGCCACGAGATCACGCTCGGGACCGTCCAGCAGGCCATCGCGCACGGCATCGCCTACGCGACCGAGGACCGCAAGCGGTTCGGGCTCAACCTCATCGACACCGTGCAGCACAACGTGTCGGCGGCGGCGCTCGGCAAGCTCGCGCGCCGCGGCGTCGTCGACCGCGAGTCCGAGTCGACCGTGGCCGAGCGGTACCGCAAGGAGCTCAACATCAAGACGCCGACCGTCATGGCGGTCGTCGGCAAGCTCTCGGGCGGCAACCAGCAGAAGGTCGTGCTGGCCAAGTGGCTCTACGCCGACCCGGACGTGCTGATCCTCGACGAGCCGACGCGCGGCATCGACGTCGGCGCGAAGTACGAGATCTACACGATCATCAACAGCCTCGCGGACGCGGGCAAGGGCGTGCTCGTCATCTCCTCCGAGCTGCCCGAGCTGCTGGGCGTGTGCGACCGCATCTACGCGCTCAGCCAGGGCCGCGTCACGGGCGAGGTGGCCCGCGCCGACGCGACCCAGGAGCACCTCATGCACTTCATGACGATGGACAAGGACGGGATCGCCCGATGAGCACCACGACCGACGTCAACGTTCCGTCCCCGACGCCGCCGGGTGCGCCCCGCGTGCCGCTCGGGCAGCGGCTGCAGGGCCTCGGGGGCAACGCGCGCCAGTACGGCATCGTCGGCGCGCTCGTCGTCATCGTCCTGCTGTTCCAGGTCCTCACCGACGGCAAGCTGCTGCTCGCCAACAACGTCGCGGCGCTCTTCCAGCAGAACGCGTACGTCATGATCCTCGCGATCGGCATGGTCATGGTCATCGTCGCCGGGCACATCGACCTGTCGGTCGGGTCGGTCGTCGCGTTCGTCGGCGGCGTGGTGGCCGTGACGATGCGCGACCCGATCGGCCTGCCGTGGCTCGCCGCGGTGCTCGTGGGCCTCGCGGTCGGCGCGCTCGTCGGCGCGTGGCAGGGGTTCTGGGTCGCGTACGTCGGGATCCCCGCGTTCATCGTCACGCTCGCGGGCATGCTCGTGTTCCGGGGCCTCGCTCTCGTCATCGTCGGCGAGACGCTCGCGGGCCTGCCGCCGGCGTTCATCCAGATCTCCAAGGGCTCGTTGCCCGCGTGGCTCAAATACGTCGCCAACATGGACGTCGTCACGCTCGTCATCGGCGCGCTCGCGGTCGCCGCGATCGTGCTCACGCAGGTGCGCGCGCGGCGGTCGCTGCGCAAGCACGACCTGCACGTCGAGGCGTTCGGCCTGTTCCTCGCGAAGATCGCCGCGATCGCGGTCGGCATCGGGATCCTCACGGTCATCCTGTCGTTCTCGGCCGGCGGCACGCCCATCGTCCTGGTCATCGTCGGCGTGCTCGTCGTCGCGTACTCGTTCCTCATGGGGCGCACGGTCTTCGGCCGGCACATCTACGCGATCGGCGGCAACCGCGCGGCGGCCGCGCTGTCGGGCGTCAGCACGCGGCGCGTGGACTTCTGGATCTTCGTCAACATGGGCCTGCTCGCGGGCGTCGCGGCGATCGTCACGACGGCCCGTGCGGGCGCGGCCATCGCGGCGGCCGGGCAGAACTTCGAGCTCGACGCGATCGCCGCGTGCTTCATCGGCGGCGCAGCGGTGACCGGCGGCATCGGGCGCGTGTCCGGCGCGATCGTCGGCGCGCTCATCATGGGCGTGCTCAACATGGGCCTGTCGATCCTGTCCGTCGACCCCGCGTGGCAGATGGCCATCAAGGGCTTCGTGCTGCTGCTCGCCGTTGCGTTCGACCTGCTCAACAAGCGGCGCGCGGGCACGCAGTAGAACCGGACGTGCGTCCGTGACGGGCGTGGTCGCCGGTAGGTTGCCCTCGTGAGCAGGCGAGCGGGTGCGGCGGGCTCGCAGACCGCGCTGCGCGAGGCCAACAAGGCGCTCGTCGTCGGCACCGTGCAGCGGTACGGCGGGCTCACGCAGGTCGAGCTCGCCGCCGCCACCGGGCTGTCGCAGGCGACGGTGTCGACGATCGTCCGCGAGCTGCTCGCCGCGGGCATCGTCGACACCGCCGTCACGACGCGCAGCGGGCGGCGCGCGCAGCTCGTCACGCTCGCGCGCCGCGTCGGGCTCGCGGTCGGCATCCAGGTGGGGCACCGGCACCTGCGGGTCGTGCTGGGGGACTTCGCGCACGAGGTCGTCGCCGAGCAGACGCTGCCGCTGCCGTTCGAGCACCCGTCGGACACGACGCTCGACCGCGGCGCGCTGCTCGTCATGGACCTGCTCGAGCGCATCGGCTCGGACCTCGAGGACGTCGTCGCCGTCGGCCTGGGCGTGCCCGCGCCCGTGGACGTCGGCACGGGCATGGTCTCGGTGCCGGGCCTGCTGCGCGGGTGGGAGGGCGAGCACCTCGCGCAGGTGCTCACCGAGCGGCTGGGACGCCCCGTGCTGGTCGACAACGACGCGAACCTCGGGGCGCTCGCGGAGTCCACGCTCGGGGCGGCCCGGGGCTACCGGGACGCGGTGTACGTGCGCGCGTCGTACGGCGTCGGCGCGGGCATCGTGCTGGGCGGCCAGGTGCACCGCGGGTTCGCGGGCACCGCGGGCGAGATCGGGCACGTGCAGGTCGACCCGACGGGCCACATCTGCCGGTGCGGTGCGCGCGGCTGCCTCGACACCGTGGTGGGTGCGAACGCGCTGGTCGAGCCGCTGCGGGCGTCGCACGGGTCGCTCGCGCTGCGCGACGTCGTCGCG
>JAEYNO010000290.1 GCA_023412515.1 Actinomycetes bacterium | reverse complement strand
GACGAGGCCTCCGCGGCCGCGCTCCTCGCCGAGCTGCGGGCACAGCTCGACGCCGTCGCGGGCTCGACCGCGCCCGGTCGCCTGCGGCTGCTGCTCGCGGCCGAGTCGGGCGGCGCGCTCGTCGCCGCCGAGATGCAGCACGACGGCCTGCCGTGGGACCCGGTGCGGCACGACGCGCTGCTCACCGCGCTCGTCGGCCCGCGGCCCGTGGGCGGCGGCCGGCCGCGGCGGCTCGAGGAGCTCGCGGCGACGGTCCGCACGCTGCTCGACGACCCGCGTCTCAACCCCGACTCGCAGCCCCACCTGCTCGCGTCGCTGCGCCGCCAGGGGTTCTCGCTCGCGTCGACCAGCAAGTGGGAGGTCCGCGAGCTCGACCACCCCGTGGTCGAGCCGCTGCTGGAGTACAAGCGGCTGTCGCGGCTGCTGAGCGCGAACGGCTGGGCGTGGCTCGACGCGTGGGTGCACGACGGCCGGTTCCGGCCCACGTACGTCGTCGGGGGCGTGGTCACGGGGCGCTGGGCGACCGACGGCGGCGGCGCGCTGCAGCTGCCGGTGTCGCTGCGGGCGGCCGCGCACGCCGACCGCGGCTGGCGGCTCGTCGTCGCGGACGCCGCGCAGCTCGAGCCGCGCGTGCTGGCCGCGATGTCGGGCGACCGCGCGATGTCCGACGCCGCGCGCGCGAGCGACCTGTACCAGGGCATCGCCGACGCGGGGATCGTCGCGACCCGCGCCGACGCCAAGTACGCGCTGCTGGGGGCGATCTACGGCGCGACGACGGGCGCGAGCGCGATGCTCATGCCGCGCCTGACGCGCGCGTACCCGCAGGCGGTCGCGCTGGTCGAGGACGCGGCGCGCGCGGGCGAGCGCGGCGAGGTGGTCTCGACGTGGCTGGGGCGCACGTCGCCGCCCGCGAGCGCGGGGTTCCTCGACCGGCTGGGCGCGGCGGGCGCCGAGGGCGCGGACGTCGAGGACGTGCGGGACGTGCGCCGCCGGGCCCGCGACCGCGGGCGGTTCACGCGCAACTTCGTCGTGCAGGGCACCGCCGCGGAGTGGGCGCTGTGCTGGTTGGCCGCGTTGCGCCGCCGCCTGCGCGGCATCGGCGACGGGCGCGCCCACCTGGCGTACTTCCTGCACGACGAGGTCGTGGTGCACTCCCCCGCGCAGGACGCCGCGCAGGTGGCGGACGCCGTGCGCGCGGCCGCCGACGAGGCGGGCCGGCTGCTGTTCGGCGACTACCCGGTGGAGTTCGCGCTCGACCTGTCAGTCGTGGAGTCGTACGCCGACGCGTGAGCGGCGGGCCGCCGCGCACGCGCCGTCCGGCGACGCCCCCGGGGCGACCTCACACCACGACGAGCTCGCCGCCGTCGGGCGCGTGGTCGGCGAGCGCGACGCTGCGGATCGTCAGGTCGTCGTACGTGTACCAGTAGTACGTCGACGTGCGGGACGAGAACAGGCCCGTGTAGATCGTGATCTCGAACTCGCCGGACTCCATCGCCGCGCTGCCGTCGAGCATCGCGACCTGCTGCAGCGTGCGGAACGCGCGCACCACGTTCTCCTCCTCGGAGCCGCGCACCGGGTGGTGGGCGTGCGCGTAGGCGGCGCGCACGAACCGCGACGGCGAGGAGTAGTCGCCCGGGATGCCGCGCATGTGGGCGCCGGAGCCGAAGGGGTGCAGCCGCGCGCGCGTGAGCGCGACCTCCTCGGGGTACGCCGGCGACGCGTTGAGGTAGTTGCGCAGGTTCTCGTGGTGCCACCCGAAGCCGGGCTGGTTGGTCAGCACGTCGACGTCGTCGTCGTGCACGTGCAGGCCGTCGGCGGTCTGCTCGAGGACGATCGCGCGGTCGGCGTCGCCGACGATCCAGTGCAGCATCGAGCTGGGGAACCGGTCGTTGATCGGCTTGTCCACGATCACGAGGTCCTGCGCGGCCTCGGCGACCTCGTCGACCGTCGAGAACTGCGAGCACACCCACAGCGGCAGCTCGTACGCGGCGACGTTGGTCGCGCCGTCGCGCGGACCGGGCGCGTAGTCCGCGTACCCGGGGAAGTTCAGCCCGGCGACCGCGAGCCCGGCGTCGTTGCCGCAGTCGAAGTACAGGGGCGCGCCCTCCTCGACGATGCCCATGCCGATCACGGCGTGCCGCACGTCGGGCACGGCGCCGAACGGCGACCTCGGCGCGTAGCCGGTGGGCGTGACCACGACGCGCTGGCCGTAGCCCGTGGTCCAGTCGAGGTTGCGGGCGAGGTAGGTGTGCCCCTGCCCGTCGGAGAAGCGGATCCCTGTGCACATGACGAGCCCCCGTCGTCGTCGAGCGTGGGGCGCACGACGGCGCGAGCGGTCGTCGCGTCCTGCCCCCTTGCTCCCAAGCATGGCCCTGGGGGACCCCTCGGGCACCTCGGGCGCGGGTCAGCCGCGGTCCACCGCGGCCAGCAGGTCGAGGCTCGCGCGGACGACCTCGGCCTGCGCCCGCGCGCGCGGGACGCCGGGCTCGCCGTCGCCGGGCTGCGGCCCGTAGTCGGCGAAGGACGCGTGCACGGCCCCGTCGACCTGCGTGAACGTGGTCCCGGCCGGCAGGTGGGCACGCGACGCGTCGACGTCGGCGGGGGTCGTGAGCCCGTCGCGCGACCCGGAGACGGACGCGACGACGAGGTCGGCCCCGCTCATGTCGCCGAGCGGGTACGACGCGTGCAGCAGCAGGCCGTCGACGTCGTCGTGCGTGGCGGCGAAGGACGCCGCGGCGACGCCGCCGAGCGAGTGCCCGCCGACCGCCCAGCGCGCGACGTCGGGGAACGCGGCGATCGCGCCGGCGGACTGCTGCGGCGAGGTCAGGGCGATACCGAGGGGCTCCTTGAGCGCGACGACGAGGTAGCCCTGCTCGGCGAGGGGGCGCAGCACGGCGGCGGTCGCGCGCACGTCGACGCGCGCACCGGGCGAGTACACGAGGCCGGTCGTGGGCGACGTGCCGCGCGGGACGAACGCGTACCAGCCGGCGTGCTCCTGCACGTCGACGGTCGCGTCGGGCCGCAGGGCGGCGAGCGCGGCGTCGGTGGCGCCGAACGGGCGCAGCCACGCGGCGGCGACCGCGAGCACCGCGAGCACGAGGTACCCGAGG
>JAEYNO010000226.1 GCA_023412515.1 Actinomycetes bacterium | reverse complement strand
GGGGTGCGCGACCGCGCCTCAGGCGTCCGTGGGCTCGCCGCGCCGGGCCGCGCTCGCGGCGCGCCGGCGCTCGCCCCGGGCGCCCGTCCGTGCCCACACGAAGTGCACGAGGACGCCCGCGATGACGACGTACACGACCGCGTTGAGCCAGTCGCTGTACCGGCCGACGTCCTCCCACTGCGAGCCCAGCAGGTACCCGGCCCACACCAGACCGCCGTTCCACACGGCCGAGCCGACCAGCGTGTAGAGCGAGAACCGCCAGAACGGCATGCCCTCGACCCCGGCCGGGATCGAGATGAGGCTGCGCACCACGGGGACGCACCGCCCGACCAGCACCGCGACGCCGCCGTGCCGCTCGAACCAGCCCTCGGCGCGGTCGAGGTCGTCGACCTCCATGAGCGGGAGCCGCTCGAGCCAGCGCCGGATGCGCGCGCGCCCGACCCACGCGCCCAGCCCGTACAGGGCCCACGCACCGACCAGCGCGCCGAGCGTGGCCGCCGCGACGGCCCAGCCGAGCGACATGCCGCCCTGCGACGCGACGTACCCGGCGACGGGCAGCACGACCTCGGACGGGATGGGCGGGAAGAGGTTCTCGAGCGCCACGAGCAGACCCACGCCGAGGGGCCCGAGCGCGTCGATCACGGACACGACCCACCCGGCGAGCCCGGTGAGCTCGCCGGCCCCGCCGGCGGCGTGCAGGACGGTGGCGGGTGCGAGCGGCAGCATGTCGACGGATGCTGCCACGCGTCCGGGTGATGCGCGCGCCGACCCCGCCGCTCGGGCGGGGCCGGCGCCGGGCCGTCAGCGGGTCGCGTGCACCGTCAGGCCGCCGTCGGCGAGGTCGACGTGGACGGTGTCGCCGTCGCGCACCTCGCCCGCGAGCAGGCTGCGCGCGAGCCGGTCGCCGATCTCCTTCTGCACCAGACGGCGCAGCGGACGTGCCCCGTACGCGGGGTCGTAGCCCTCGAGCGCGAGCCACTCGCGCGCGCCCTCGGAGACGTCGAGCGTGAGGCGACGGTCCGCGAGCCGCTGCGCGAGCGCGTCGACCTGCAGGTCGACGATCCGCCCGATCTCCGCGATCGTCAGCGCGTCGAACAGCACGACGTCGTCGAGGCGGTTGAGGAACTCGGGCTTGAACGCGGCGCGCACCGCACCCATGACGGCCTCGCGCTTCGACGCCTCGTCGAGGGTGGGGTCGACGAGGAACTGCGAGCCGAGGTTCGACGTGAGCACGAGGATGACGTTGCGGAAGTCGACCGTGCGGCCCTGGCCGTCGGTGAGGCGGCCGTCGTCGAGCACCTGCAGGAGCACGTCGAACACCTCGGGGTGCGCCTTCTCGACCTCGTCGAGCAGCACGACCGAGTAGGGACGGCGCCGCACGGCCTCGGTGAGCTGACCGCCCTCCTCGTAGCCGACGTACCCGGGGGGCGCGCCGACGAGCCGCGCGACGGAGTGCTTCTCGCCGTACTCGCTCATGTCGATGCGCACCATGGCGCGCTCGTCGTCGAACAGGAAGTCCGCGAGCGACTTCGCGAGCTCGGTCTTGCCGACGCCCGTGGGCCCGAGGAACAGGAACGAGCCGGTCGGACGGTCGGGGTCGGAGATCCCGGCGCGCGCGCGGCGCACCGCGTCGGACACGGCCGCGACGGCCTTCTTCTGCCCGATGAGCCGCTCGCCGAGCACGTCCTCCATGCGCAGCAGCTTCTGGGTCTCGCCCTCGAGCAGGCGGCCGGCGGGGATGCCGGTCCAGGCGGCGACGACCTCGGCGACCTCGTCGGGCCCGACCTTCTCGGCGATCATCGGGGTCTGCTCGGTCGCGAGCTCGCCGTCGAGGGCCGCCTCGGACGCCTCGGCGTCGGCGATCTCCTTCTCGACCGCGGGGATCTCGCCGTACATGATCCGGCCGGCGGTCGCGAGGTCGCCGTCGCGCTGCGCACGGTCGGCGTCGGCGCGCAGCTGGTCGAGCCGCGCCCGCAGGTCGCCGACGCGGTTGTGCCCCGCCTTCTCCTTCTCCCAGCGCGCGTTGAGCGCCGCGAGCTCCTCGCGGCGGTCGGCGAGGTCGGCGCGCAGCTTCTCGAGCCGGTCGCGCGACGCGGGGTCGTCGGCCGTCTCGAGGAACTGCTCCTCCATCTCCAGGCGCGTGACGGCGCGCTGCAGCTCGTCGATCTCGACGGGCGAGGAGTCGAGCTCCATGCGCAGCCGCGACGCCGCCTCGTCGATGAGGTCGATGGCCTTGTCGGGCAGCTGGCGGCCGGTGATGTAGCGGTCGGACAGGGTCGCTGCGGCGACGATCGCACCGTCGGAGATCTCGACGCGGTGGTGCGCGGCGTACCGCTCGCGCAGGCCGCGCAGGATCGCGACGGTGTCCTCGACCGACGGCTCGCCGACGAAGACTTGCTGGAAGCGGCGCTCGAGCGCGGGGTCCTTCTCGATGCGCTCGCGGTACTCGTCGAGCGTCGTGGCGCCGACCAGGCGCAGCTCCCCGCGGGCCAGCATGGGCTTGAGCATGTTGCCCGCGTCCATCGCGCCCTCGCCGCCGGCACCCGCGCCGACCACGGTGTGGAGCTCGTCGATGAACGTGATGATCTGCCCGTCGGAGCCGGTGATCTCGGCCAGCACGGCCTTGAGGCGCTCCTCGAACTCGCCGCGGTACTTGGCGCCCGCGACCATCGAGGCCAGGTCGAGCGAGACCAGCGTCTTGCCGCGCAGCGACTCGGGCACGTCGCCCGCGACGATGCGCTGCGCGAGGCCCTCGACGACGGCGGTCTTGCCGACGCCGGGCTCGCCGATGAGGACGGGGTTGTTCTTGGTGCGCCGCGACAGCACCTGGATGACGCGCCGGATCTCGACGTCGCGCCCGATGACGGGGTCGAGCCGACCCTCGCGCGCGGCGGCGGTGAGGTCGATGCCGTACTGTTCGAGCGCCTTGTAGGTGCCCTCCGGGTCGGGACCGGTGACGCGCGCGGAGCCGCGGACGGCGGGCAGCGCGGCCG
>JAEYNO010000215.1 GCA_023412515.1 Actinomycetes bacterium | reverse complement strand
CGGGTGCGCGGTGCGCACCCGGGCGGGCTCAGCGCGCCGTGAGCGCGTCCGTGAGGCGGTCGAGCGCGGTGTCGAGGTCCGCGACGCCGACCGTCAGCGGCGGCGCGAGGCGGATCGTCGCGCCGTGCGTGTCCTTGGCGAGCACGCCGCGTGCCAGCAGCCGCTCGCACAGCTCGCGCCCGCTGGCCGGACCCCCGGGGGCGGACGGTGCGACGTCGATGCCCGCCCACAGGCCGATGGTCCGCACGTCGGACAGCAGGCCGCGGTCGACGAGCGGGTCGAGCCGGTCGCCCACGTGCTCGCCGAGCGTGCGGGCGCGGGCCTGCAGCGTGCCGGGCGTCAGCAGGTCGACCACCGCGAGCGCGACCGCGCACGCGAGCGGGTTGCCGCCGAACGTCGAGCCGTGCGTGCCGGCGGTCAGGACCTCGAGCACGTCGGCGCGGCCCACGACCGCCGAGACGGGGACGATCCCGCCGCCCAGCGCCTTGCCGAGCGTCACGAGGTCGGGCCGCACGTCGAACCGCTCGCACGCGAGCGTCGAGCCCGTGCGCCCGAGGCCCGACTGGATCTCGTCCGCGACGAGCAGCACGCCCGCGTCGTCGCACGCGCGCCGCACGGCCGCGAGGTAGTCGAGCGGCGGGACGATCACGCCCTGCTCGCCCTGCACGGGTTCGAGCAGCACCGCGACGGTCGTGTCGTCGATCGCGCGCGCCAGGGCCGCCGCGTCGCCGTACGGCACGGTGACGAAGCCCGGCGTGAACGGACCGAACCCGCGGCGGGCGTCGGGGTCGGACGAGAACGACACGATGGTGGTGGTGCGGCCGTGGAAGTTGCCGTCGGCGACGACGACCGTCGCGCGGTCGGCGGGCACGCCCCGCACCTCGTAGCCCCACTTGCGGGACGCCTTGATCGCGGTCTCGACGGCCTCGGCGCCCGTGTTCATGGGCAGCACGAGGTGCGACGTGCCGGCGAGCAGCGGCCCGACGAGCCCGGCGAGCGCCTGCGCGAACGGCTCGAGCAGGTCGTGGTCGAACGCGCGGGAGGTCAGCGTGAGCCGGTCGAGCTGCGCGTGCGCGGCGGCCACGAGCGCCGGGTGCCGGTGGCCGAAGTTGAGCGCCGAGTACCCCGCGAGCATGTCGAGGTAGCGGCGGCCGTCGGTGTCGGTGACCCACGCGCCCTCGCCCGCCGCGAGCGTGACGGGCAGCGGGTGGTAGTTGGGCGCGAGGGCCGACCCGACGACGGGCGACGTGGTCACCGGCGGATCTCCAGCGTGCAGCACTTCGCGCCGCCGCCGCCCTTGAGCAGCTCCGAGGTGTCGACCGGGATCGGGGTGTAGCCGCGGTCGCGGAGCTCGCCCGCGAGGTGCGTCGCGCGGGGTGCGACGACGACGTGCAGACCGTCGGAGACCGCGTTGAGGCCGAGGGCCGCGGCGTCGTCGTCGGTCGCGACCACGGCGTCGGGGAAGAGACGCTCGAGGACCGCGCGCGACCCGGCCGAGAACGCGGGCGGGTAGTACGCGACCTGCGGCGACGCGGGGTCGGACGACAGCACGGCGAGCGCGGTGTCGAGGTGGTAGTACCGGTCGTCGACCAGCTCGAGCGAGATCACCGGGCGGCCGACGAGCTCCTGCAGCTCGGCGTGCGACGCCCGGTCGGACCGGAACCCGGTGCCGGCCAGGATCAGGTCGCCGACGACCAGCAGGTCGCCCTCGCCCTCGTTGACCTGCTCGGCGGTGTGCGTGACGAAGCCGCGGTCCGCGAACCACTTCTGGTACGCGGGGCCCTCGGCGGCGCGCTCGGGGTAGCGGAAGCGTGCCGAGTACACGACGCCGTCGACGACCGTGGCGCCGTTGGCCGCGTAGACCATGTCGGGCAGGCCGGGGATCGGGTCGATCGTCTCGACCGTGTGGCCGAGCTCGAGGTACGTGTCGCGCAGCGTGCGCCACTGGCGCACCGCCAGGTCGGTGTCCGTCACGCGCTGCGGGTCCATCCACGGGTTGATCCGGTAGGACACCGTGTAGTGGGTCGGCTCGCACATGAGGTAGTGGCGGGGCGTGGCGCCGGGTGCGTGCGCGGTCATCGGGCTCCTCGAGGGGGACGGGGCCGCCGCGGGGGTGGGGGCGGCCGACCCTTCGAGAGTACGAGCGTCGCGGCGGCGTTCCCGACACGTGGCGTTGCGCGTGCGGGCGCGATCCGTTGCGTCCTGGGCGCAGCGGGCATCGATCCGTTGCTCCGAAACGCCTGCGAAACACCGATCGCGCGCGTCCGGGCGCCGAGAGGCTCAGCCCGCGCGCAGGTCCCGCGCCGCGCGGTGCAGCACGACCCGCAGCATGAGCCCCAGCACCGGCGCCGTCAGGCGCGCCGTGAGCGACGCCGGCAACGGCCCCGCGAGCGGCACGCGCTCGGACCACGTCACGCGGCAGGTGCCCGGGCCCGTCGGCAGCACCTCGATCGTCGCCTCGCCCAGCAGCACCGGCCCCCGCTTGGTGAACACCGCGACGCCCGCCGCGCCGCCCGCGTCGGCGCCCGGGGCGTCGTACCGCGTGACGACCATGCGGTCGACGAACCCCGGCAGCCCGCGGCGGGCACCCGGCCCCGACACCGCCTCCACGCGGGTGCCCCGGCGCGGGGGCCCGTCGGTGCGCACGCG
>JAEYNO010000151.1 GCA_023412515.1 Actinomycetes bacterium | reverse complement strand
GGCTCCTGCGGCGCGTCGGCGCCGCCGCCCGCCCCGCGCGCTCGCGCTCGACGCGGCCGGCGTCACGACGCTCGTCGTCGCGACCCTCGTGCTCGGCGCACCGCTGCTGTGGATGCTGCTCGCGAGCCTCAAGCGCCCCGACGAGCTGTACGCGGTGCCGCTGCAGTGGCTCCCGCAGGGCCTCGACCTGGGCAACTACGCGCAGGCCGCGCAGACCGTCCCGCTCGGCACGCTCTTCGCCAACAGCGTCGGCCTCACGGTCGCGGGCGCGGGCCTCAAGGTCGTGCTCGGCCTGTGCTGCGCGTACGCGCTGGTGTTCCTCGACGTGCCGTTCCGGCGGACCGTGTTCGTGGTCGTGCTCGCGGCGCTCATGATCCCGCCGCAGATCACGATCATCCCCAACTACACGTTCGTCGCGAGCCTGGGGTGGCTCAACACCTACCAGGGGATCCTCGTGCCGGGCCTGGCCAGCGCGTTCGGCACGTTCCTGTTCCGCCAGCACTTCCTGTCGCTGCCGGCCTCGGTGCTCGAGGCCGCACAGCTCGACGGCGCCGGGCACTGGCGGCGGCTGTGGCGGTTCGTCGTGCCGATGTCGCTGCCGACCGTCGCGGCCGTGGGGCTCGTCGCGGTCGTCACCGAGTGGAACGACTACCTGTGGCCGTTCCTCGTGGTCGACGACCCCCGCAAGATGACCCTGCCCGTGGGCCTGACGCTGCTGCAGAACGTCGACGGCATGACGAACTGGGGAGTGCTGCTGGCCGCGACGACGGTCGTGACGCTGCCCGTGCTGGCCGTGTTCCTCGTCCTGCAGCGTCGGCTCGTCGCCGGCCTCACCGCGGGCGCCGTCACCGGCTGACCGCACCGCGCCGCCGGCACCCGCCGCACCACCCACCCGACCACCGGACCGCCCCCGCGGACCCGGCCCCCGGGCACGCCCACCGACCGGTGGCGTGCGCCCCGACACCGAGGAGACCCCGTGTCCCACCGTGCCGCCCCGACCCGCCGCGGCCTCGCGGCGCTCGCCCTGGCCGCCGTCGGCGCCCTGGGCCTGACGGCCTGCACCACCCCGACCATCGCCACCGGTCAGGCCGCGGAGCCCGCCGCGACCGACGCCGTCGACTGGTCGACCGTGACCCCCGCGTCCGAGATCACGTGGTGGAGCAACCACCCGGGCGCCTCGAAGCCGGTCGAGGAGGAGCTCATCAGGCGCTTCGAGGCCGAGCACCCCGAGATCACGGTCACGCTCGTCACGGCGGGCGCCAGCTACGACGAGGTCGCGCAGCGGTTCCAGGCCGCGTCGCAGACGTCCGAGCTGCCGGACCTCGTCATCTCGTCCGACGTCTGGTGGTTCCGGTACCACCTGAACGACCAGATCATGCCGCTCGACGACGTGTTCGAGCACCTGGACGCCGACGCCGACGACTTCGTGCCCGCGCTGTACGGCGACTACGAGTACGACGGCCAGCACTGGGCCGCGCCGTACGCGCGCTCGACGCCGCTCTTCTACTACAACAAGCAGAAGTGGGCGGCCGCGGGCCTGCCCGACCGCGGGCCGCAGACGTGGGCCGAGATGCAGGAGTGGTCGACGAAGCTCGCCGGCCAGGTGCCCGCGGACTCGAAGCCGCTCGGCCTGTCGACCGGCCCGTCGTGGGCCGCGTGGTGGTTCGAGAACATGATCTGGGGCCAGGGCGGCCAGTACTCCGACGAGTGGACGACGACGCTCGACACGCCCGAGGCGGTCGCGGGCGGCACGTTCCTCAAGGACCTCTTCCACGGCGAGGACGCCTACGCGACGGTCTCCGAGGACTCGGCCGTCGACTTCTCGTCCGGCGTCGTCGCGGCGACCATCGGGTCGACGGGCTCGCTCAAGGGGATCCTCGACGCGGCCACGTTCGACGTCGGCACCGCCTACCTGCCGGACGGCCCGCAGGGCGGCGGCACCCCGACCGGCGGCACGGGCCTGGCGATCCCGAAGGCCAAGTCGCCCGAGCAGCAGCTCGCCGCGGCGACGTTCCTGCAGTTCCTCACCGACACCGACCAGACCGCGTACTTCTCGCAGAACACGGGCTACATGCCGGTCCGCACGTCGGCCGTCGAGTCCGACGCCATGAAGGCGGTCTACGCGTCCACGCCGCAGTTCCGCACCGCCGTCGACCAGCTCGCCGAGAAGGCGCGCTCGCAGGACTGGATCCGGGTGTTCGTGCCGGGCGCCGACCAGGTCCTCACCGAGGGCGTCGAGCAGATCGTGCTGCGCGGCGAGGACCCGGAGACGGCGTGGTCGTCGATCGCGCCCAAGCTCGACACCGCCTACCGTGAGAACGTGGAGCCGTACCTGTGACCAGGGTCGTCGCGCACCGGGGCAACTCGGCCGTCGCACCGCAGAACACGCTCGCCGCGTTCGAGGCCGCCGCCCGCGCGGGCGCCGACTCGATCGAGCTCGACGTGCAGCTGACGTCCGACGGGCACGTCGTGGTGATCCACGACGACACGCTCGACGCGACGACCTCCGGCACGGGCTGGCTCAAGGACACGCCGCTCGCGGCGGTGCGCGAGCTCGACGCGGGCGCGTGGTTCGCGCCTGCGTACGCCGGGCAGCGGGTCCCGCTGCTCGCCGAGGTGGTCGAGCTGCTCGACCGGCACCCGTCGCTCGACCTGCTGTGCGAGGTCAAGGGCGAGTGGACGGCCGACGAGGTCGCGCGCGTCACGGGCCCGCTGCGGGACGCGGGGCTCGCGGACCGCACGGTCGTGCAGAGCTTCTGGCCCGGCACGGTCGAGGCCCTGCGCGTGGCCGACCCGGGTATGCGCCGCGGGCTGCTGCTCGCGGACGTCGGCGACGACCTGCTCGACACGTGCGCCGCGCTCGACGTCACGATGGCCAACCCGCACGGGCTGCTGCTGCTGCAGCACCCGGACCTCGTGGACCGGCTGCACGCCGCCGGTCTGCGGGTCGCGGTGTGGACGCTCGACGAGCCCGCGCACTGGGCCGCGGCGGTCGAGGTGGGGGTCGACGAGATCATCACCGACCGCCCGGACCGCCTCGCGGGCTGGTTGGCCGCGCGCCGGGTGACGCTGGGCTGACCATCGACGCACGGGTCGTGAAGGGTTGCTGCCGTCTCCCGGCAGCAACCCTTCACGCTCTCGGGGACCGGCACCCGTCGTCGCGGACGGTCGCGCGTCAGCCGTCGGGCTGGCCCGCGAGCAGCCAGCGGACCGTGCGCGTCGCGAGGTGCCCGCCGCCGCGCGCGAGCGCCGAGCCGACGCGGCCGCGG
>JAEYNO010000073.1 GCA_023412515.1 Actinomycetes bacterium | reverse complement strand
GAGCCGCGCCTCCTGCGCGGCCCGGTCGGCGTGCGCGGTCGCGAGCATGTCGCGCCCCGCGTCGATGCGGCTCGCGGCGTCGCGGTACGCGCCCTGCAGGCCGCGCTGCAGCAGCCGGCGGTGGTAGCGGCCCTCGGCGGCCGCGCCGAGGGTCGCCGCGGCCTCGCGGACGAACGTGTCCACGACGTCCAGCAGGTCGTTGAGCGACTCGCGCACCGGGCCGAGGGTCGTGCCCGGCAGCTCGGGGACGCGGCGTTCGAGGTCGCCGCGGCTCGCGGCGCGCAGCGTGTCGACGACCGCGGCGAGCGCCTCGGCCTGCACGTCCGGACCGGTGGTCCGGTCGTCGGGCGCGGCGGACGGTGCGGGCACGGTCCCGGTCGGTGCGGTCCGACGGCCCGGGCGCGTCACGCGGCGCGCCCCTGGCCGGCGACGACCTGCCAGACCAGCTCGTCGTACGTGCAGCCGCGTGCCGCGAGCTCCTGGTCGAGCATCGCGGACGACGCCTCGAGCGCGGCACGGGGCGTGGGCTGCGTGGCCTCGGCCGCGCGCAGCCGGGCGTAGAGCGCCTCGACCTCGGCGACCGCGGCGGGGTCCGGCAGGCGCCGGCTCGAGTGGTAGCCGACGACGCCGCCGTCGGCGCCGCGCGACGGCGTCACGTGCGCGAGCACCCAGTAGGACGCGCCGTCCTTGGCGAGGTTGTTGATGTAGGCGAACATCTCGCGCCCGGCGCGCAGCTCGTCCCACAGCAGCCGGAACATCACGCGGGGCGTGTCGGGGTGCCGGATGACGTTGTGCGGCCGCCCCAGCAGCTCGCTCTCGTCGTAGCCGGAGACCCGGCGGAACGTGCCGTTGACGTAGGTGATGCGGCCCTGCAGGTCGGTCTTCGACACGATCAGCTCGTCGGGGGCGAAGGTCCTGACCTCGCCCGTGGGCTCCACCGCCCGCGCCCCTGTGGACGTCCGCATGCGCTCGCTCCCCCTCGCGTCGGTGCTCGACGCGTCGTCGCCGTCCCCGCACCTATCGACGGTGTCGGGTCGGACGTGAGGAAGCGCGACCGCGGCGTCGGGACCTCGGGCCCTTCCGCGCTGGACGTGCCCCGGTCGCACGCCGACGCGGCGGCGCGGCAGCGGCGCGGGGCCCGCGCGGCGCGCGCTTCCGGGCGGCCCTACCCGGTGGCGGCGCCCTCGCACCCCGGGGCGTCGGGCTGCTGCCGGCACGTGCCGGACACCAGGCGGGACGTGCGCTCCTCGACGTCGAGCTCGGGGCCCGTCACCGAGGTCTGCGCGGTGCCCGTGACGTCGCGCCACTGCGGGTCGCCCGCGACCCGGTACCGGCCCGACCACTGCGTCGTCAGCGTGATCGCGACGCGCCCCGGCCGCTCGTAGCGGTGCACGACGTCGAGCGCCGGGTACGGCCGGCCGGCGTCGCGCGTGGTGGTGCTGTGCCCGTCGCCCCAGTCGTACGTGAACTCCTGCGGGGTCGCCTCGACCGTCACCTCGTACCCCAGCAGGTCCGTCGTCAGCGTCACCGGGGTCGGGTCGGTGTAGACGATGGTCTCGACGTTGACGAGCACCCAGTCGCCGTCCGGCTGCACGTGCAGCGTCGGCGCGGGCAGCGACAGCCGCCGGAAGTCCTCGGCCGTGAGCACCGGGACCGGCGCGCCCGGCCCCACGCACGCGCCGTAGTCCTGCAGGCTCCACTCGCTCCACGCGCCCGACGGGAGCACCCGCGACCGTGTCCACCGCGGTGCACGCGGGGTCTCGGTCTCGTCGCACACCGGCGCGCCGAAGCCGAAGCAGGTCGCGTCGCCCGGAGTCATCCGCTCGCTGTCCGGGCCCGCGCACGCACGCGCGAACCGTTCCTCGTGCTCGATGTTCGGTCCCGTCCCAGCTCCGCCCGGCGCGGGACGTGAGGTCTGACTCCCGGACCAGCCGCCGACGAGATTCACCGCGTGACGCTCTGACGACACCTCCGCCTTCCTCACGAGACCGCCGAGGTCGGGCACGTCTGCAGCCGCCGCCACGGCACCGGTGGCGAGGTGAACGACGACGAACACAGCACAGGCGGCGACGACGCCGCTCCTCAGCCTCATCCCTCGGGCTGCACGACGTCGGCCTGCTCGACGCGCCAGCGATCGCCGAGCCACGACATCGCGAAGATCAGGTCGACCGTTCCACCGTCCGACGTCTGATGCCGCGACCCGTCAGACGCAATCGTGAAGAGCGGCCCCTGCTCCACACGGAGATGGACGCGGAACCACTCGTCCTCGCGGATCTCGGCACTGTCGGACCAGACGACGGACGCGGGCTCGCGGATGCTGGCATAGCCGTCCTCCACCATCGCTCGCACCTCGTCGCGAGTCGACGTACAGAAGACGCACCCCTCCGCCGACATCTCCAGCAGCGGCGCGGCGTCACCCGTCGAGTACGCGTAGTCGTACAGCGCGAGGAACTGCGTGCCCGCGGCGACCGCTCCCTCGGGGGTGGGCTCGGCGATGGCGGGGTCGGGCGTGGGGAACGGCAGCGGCGTGGGGGGCGGGGCAGCCGTCGGCGCGGTCGTCGCCGTGGGCGTCGTGGAAGGCGTGGGCGTCGCAGCCCCCTGCCCACCGCCCGGCGCGCAGCCGGCGACCAGCACCAGCGTGCCGAGCAGCGCGCTCGCCGCCACTCGAACCCTCTGTCCTCGCCGATCCGCCCGCACCCGCGGCGTCCTCGTCCCCTGCCGACCCATGGCGCAAGAACCTACCGATTCCGGACACTGCGCGGGCGCGGTCCGGCGCGTCTGTGGACGACCACCGCGCCACCAGGCGCGCGTGGATACGTCCCCCGCGGCAGGCCACCACCGCAGGGGCCACCACCGCACGCACCGACACCGCACGCACGGAGCCGTCACGCGCGGACGCCGCGGGCCGGGACACCGCGGTGCCCCGGCCCAGCGGTGCGCTCAGCGCGTGAGCGAGGCCACGACCTCGTCGGCGCGGTCGTCGCGACCGGCCGCGCGCAGCATGTCGACGAGCATGGACGCGGCAGCGCCGCGCGGCTCGGTGGCGCGGGCGATGCCGAAGCCCTCGACGGCGGACTCGAGGTTCCAGATCGCGTCGTCGACGCCGCCCATGGCGTGGTGCAGGCGCCCCGCCAGCCAGAACGCGTGCGAGGCGTCGGCGACCGCGTCCACCGCGGCGTACGTCTCGGCGGCCCGCGACGCGCGCGCCGCGGCGTCGGCCGCGTGCTCGGGCCCCATCGACGCG
>JAEYNO010000011.1 GCA_023412515.1 Actinomycetes bacterium | reverse complement strand
GAGCCGCGGGGCCCGTCAGGGACGGACGCGGTCGCGCACGCGGCCCGCCCGATCGCCGCGGCGCCGCACGAGGCGGCGCGGGCGCGGCACGACCGTGTCGACGACCGCCGACCCCTCGTGCGGGCCTTCGAGCGCGATCGGCTCGGGGGTCGCCACGACGTCGGACATCGGCCCGATCGGTGCGGACGCGAGCCGGCGGTGCCACCGCACGTACACGGGCACGAGCACCACCACGGCGCCGATCCACGCGAGCGGGTTGCCCCACACGACCCCGTCGAACCCGTAGGCGGCGCCGAGCACGACGGCCGCACCGACGCGCATGACGAGCTCGATCACGCCCGTGACCGTCGGCACGAACGTGTGACCGAGGCCCTGCAGGGCGCCGCGCAGCACGAACAGGACGCCGAGCACGGCGTACAGCGCGGCGGTGACGTGCAGGAAGTGCGCGGCCATCGTCACGACGCGGTCGGCGCCGTCACCCACGAACAGCTGGACGAGGTGGCTGCCGGCGGTGATGAGCACGGCACCGAGCACGACCGACGCGACGACCGACATCCACGTGGCCTGCACGACGCCCGTGCGGATGCGGTCGGGTCGCCCGCCGCCGAGGTTCTGCGCGACGAACATCGACACCGCGAGGCCGAGCGAGGACAGCAGCGCGACCGCGAGGCCGTCGACGCGCGCGGCGGTCGTGTACGCGGCCACCGCGTCGGGGCCGAGCTCGTTGAGCCGCACCTGCACGGCGAGCGTGCCGATCGCGATGATCGAGGCCTGGAAGCCCATGGGCAGGCCGAGCCGCAGGTGCCGTGCGAGGTCGTCGCGCGTGACGCGCCAGTCCTCGCGGCGCACGTGCAGCACGGGCACGCGGCGCCACACGTAGACCAGGCACAGCGCGACGGACGTGCCCTGCGAGACCACGGTCGCGAGCGCCGCGCCGCCGACGCCCGTGCCGAGCCCGGCGACGAGGCCGACGACGAGGCCGATGTTGAGCACACAGCTGATCGTGAGGAAGACGAGCGGCGTGCGGGAGTCGCCGATGGCGCGCACGATCGCCGAGAGGAAGTTGAACGACATCATCGTGCTGGCGCCGAGGAAGCTCACGACCGCGAACGTCGTGGCCTGCGGCAGCAGGCTCTCCGGGGTGCGCAGCAGGCGCAGCGCCGGCTCGGCCAGCAGCGGCGCGGCGACGGTGAGCACGAGCGAGACGACGGCCGTGAGCACGGCGCCGGACGCGACCGAGCGGCGCACGGCGGCGTGGTCGCCGGCGCCGAACGCCTGCGCGGTGGGGATCGCGAAGCCCGAGGTCATGCCCCAGGCGAACCCGAGGAGCAGGAACAGCAGGCTGCCGGTGGCACCGACGGCCGCGAGCGCGTCGACGCCGAGCGTGCGGCCGACGACGATCGCGTCGGCGACCTGGTACATCTGCTGGACGACGTTGCCGACGAGGAGCGGGACGGCGAAGAGGGCGATGACGCGCCAGGGGCTGCCGGCGGTCAGGACCTTGGACATGACGGGACTACTTCCGCGCTGGTGGGGACAGGGCCGGTCGCCGTCGAGGGCGGCCGTGGAGGGGCGCGGTGGTCGGTCGTGCCGGTCGCGTCAGCACCTCATCGTATCGATACGATCCCGCGTGGCCAGGGGTTAAACGGGCGACGCGCGACCCGCCCGGGCGACGCTCCCGACGGCAGGGCAAGACCGTGCCACGTCCGCCCCAACCGCACCCCCGCCGCGCGGCGCGGGGACGCCCGGAACGCCCCGAGGCAGCGCTCCCACGGGCCTGCCGACCGGTGACGACCCGACCCCGGACCGACGCCGGCCCGCCCTCGTCTTGACCGACGTGATCTGCGTCGCGATGCGCACCGCGCAACACCACGGCTACCCGGGGGCGGTCAGACGCGGACCGTCAGCCGTGCGCGGTCGGGCGTGCACGGTCAGGCGCCCACCGCCAGCCGTGCACGGTCAGGCGTCCACGCTCGGGCGCGCACCGTCGGGCGCGCACCGTCCGCGCTCGGCGTCAGGCGAGCACGACCCCGCCCTCGGGCGTGATCGCGTCGGCGTCGGCGTCGTCGAACCAGCGCCCGTGCTCGCCCAGGTACCGGAACCGCACGGTCGTGCCGGTCGGCACCGTGACCGACGCGCTGGCCGTGCCGTTGGACCGGCGACGCAGCGGGTGCGCGCCGGGCGTCCAGTCGTTGAACGTCCCGACGACGCTCACGGGCCCGTCGAGCTCCGCGGCCGGGAGCGCGAACGTCAGCGTGGAGGTGGCGGTGCGGGCGGAGCGGGACTTCTTCAGCACGGGCGGGACCACTTTCCCTCGGGCGGCTCGGGCGACGACGCGGCGCTGCGCACGCGTGCAGCGTGCCGCACGCGTGTGACCGGCGCCGCCCCCGCACGTGACCACCGTGTGACGCCCACCCGTCCGCAGCGCCCAGACACCCCCGCCACCGACACCGACACCGACACCGACAGACAGCGTCGCGGCTCGACGGACACCCGCGCACACGTGTCCGTCGGACCGGGACGGTGTCCGTCGGCACCGCAGGCGCGGGCGGCGCCTGGGGGGTGGGGCCCGCGGCGCGCGGGTGGGCGGGAACCGGTGGGACGAGCCGGTGCGGGGCGAGGGGTCAGCGACCGGCGTCGCGGTCGGCCATGCGGGCCAGCATCGCGTTGTACTCGTCGAGCTCGGCGTCGCCGTCGCGGTCGACCTTGCGGTCCCGGCGGCGGGCGGTGCGCTCGTCGTCGCGCGTCCACTGCACGGCGACGACGATCGCGAGCACGACGGTCGGGATCTCGCCGATCCCCCACGCGACCGAGCCACCGATCTGCTGGTCGGCGAGCGCCGAGGGCCCCCAGGGGCGCCCCATGAGCCCGAACCAGTCGGCGACCAGCAGCGACTCGCCGCTCACGAGCGCGACGCCGAAGAACGCGTGGAACGCCATCGTCGCGAACAGCAGCAGCAGACGCAGCGGGTACGGCGGGCGCGTCGGCCCCGGGTCGACGCCCGCGAGCGCGTTGACGAACAGGTACCCGGTGACCGAGAAGTGCACGATCATCGCGAGGTGGCCGACGTGGTCGCGCAGCGCCCACCCGAACAGCCCCGAGTAGTAGAAGAGCACCATCGACCCGGCGAAGTTCACCGCGGCGACCACGGGGTTCGCCAGGAAGCTCCCCCAGCGCGAGTGCACGAGCGTGAGGATCCACTCGCGCGGGCCCCGCGAGTCGTCGCCGCGCAGCGTGGCCGCGCGCGACGGCAGCGCGCGCAGCGCGAGCGTCACGGGCGCCGACAGCGCGACGAACAGCGGGATCACCATGACGAGCACCATGTGCTGGATCATGTGCGCGCTGAACAGCACGTGACCGTAGACGGCGGGCCCGCCCGACGTGGTCCACGCGAACAGCAGCATGCCGAGCACCCACGACACGGTGCGCAGCCACGGCCACGCGTCGCCGCGGCGGCGCAGGCGCACGACCCAGCGCAGGTAGACGACGAGCCCCGCGACGGCGGCCGCCGCGGCGAGCACGTCCCACCGCCACAGCGTGAGCCAGTGCAGCCCGGTCGGCGCGGGCGGCAGCGGGTTGCCGGTGAGCTGGTAGGCGGGCGACGGGTCGGGGGGCGGCGCGTCGGGCACGGGCGGCGCGGTCGAGCCGAGCGCGACGGCGACGCCCGAGACGGCGCCCATGACGGCGACCTCGACGAGCACGAGCCGCCAGAACAGCGCCGTGCCGGTGCGCCCGGGCGCCGGGTCCGTGCCACCTGCGAGGCGCGGCACGGTGATCCTGCGGTGCAGCAGCCCGAGCAGCCCGAGCACCGCGGTGAGCACGACCTTGACGACGAGCAGCACGCCGTAGGGGCTCGTGAGGTCGTCGAGACCCTCGAGCCGCACGACGCTGTTGAGGACCCCGGACACCGCGACAGCGGCGAGGCACCACCCGGCGATGACGGAGTAGCGCCCGACGGCGGCCGACGTGTCGGCGCCGAGCCGCCGCACGAGGATCGCGAGCGCCGCGAGCGCGCCGATCCACACGGCGGCGCCCACCAGGTGCAGCACCATCGCGGACACCGCGAGGTCGTGGCTGACGGCGCCGGCGGCGTGCCCGGTCTGCGCGAGCTGCCACAGCGCGACGAGCGACAGCGCGGCGGTCCACGCGGCGCCCGTCGGGGTCGCGACGACGAGCGCGAGCGCGGTCACGACGGCCGCGATGGTCGTGACGGACAGCAGCGTGCGGCCGAGGTCGAGCTGCGTGACGAACAGCGCGATCTCGTCGCCGAACGAGGGCGCGGTCGGCTGCGTGCCCGCGACCTGCGCGTACGCGAGCACCACGTGCAGGATCGACAGCACGGTCCACACGCCCGCGGCGACGGCCGCGAGCACGAGGCTGCGCGGGTACGCGT
>JAEYNO010000008.1 GCA_023412515.1 Actinomycetes bacterium | reverse complement strand
CTGCTCGCTGCGCTGCCGCCGGGCATCGACCGCTGCGGCGAGAACGGCGAGTTCCACACCTGCGTGCACGCCGGGCCGATGTTCGCCTCGCCGCTGACGCTGGTGCAAGGCGCGACCTGGCTGCGCGGGGAGCGTTTCGCCGTCACCGATTTCGCGCTCGCCGGGTCCGACACCGGCTGATCGATCTCCCGGAGTCCGCGGCGGCCACGCCGCTCGTGCCCGGACGACCGTCCCAGGCCGTGCCTGGCAACGCCCGACCGGCGTCAGTCGAGCGTATAGCCCACGCGGAACCCGCCCCAGTGGCGACCGCCGACGAATACCGGGACCGACATGTCGAACATGATCTGTCCGGTGTCGCGACGGTAGACCTGCAGGCGATAGGGATCGGTATGCGCGCCGACACTGCGGCCGACCCGGTCGGAGAAGATGCGCTTGGTGCGGTTGCCGACCAGGTCGCGCGCGCGGTCGCCGGTGAGCGGCTGGCAGAAGCGGTCGTTGTGGGTCGGCACGTAGCCGTCGGGATTGGCGCAGATGGCGAACACGATCCAGGGATGCGCAGCGGCCACCGGCTCCTGCAGCGACGGCAGCAGTTCGTCGCAGAGCGCGTCGAAGGGGGTTTCGTACTTGGCCGGCTCCACGCCCTCGATGGCGGTGTAGTCGCGCGAGAACAGTGAGTCCTCGTCGATCCAGCCCTGCGCCAGCGCCTCTTCCAGGGTCGCGCCGATCGACTCCGAAGCTTCGCGCGCCAGTTCCAGTGCGCGCGCGTGGCGCGGCTCGCGCAGCGGGTCCGGCGGAAGCCGGAACAGGCCCACGCAGTCGTGCAGCGCACCGGCGCCTGCGCCCAGCGCTTCGCTGCGCTCGGCGACCTTGGCGGCATGCTCGAGGTTGCTGCGACCCAGCGCGGCGACCTCGCCGACGGCCCGGTCGATGTCGGCAATCGCATCGCCCTGCTGGGCGATGCCGCCTGCGACGGTCTCGATGGCGGCGCTGGCGCGACCCAGCAGGCCACCGATCCCGCCCAGCACCTCCTCGGTGCGACGGGCCGTGGTGGCGCCCTCGCCCAGCGCCTCGCTGTTCTCGCCGATGATCCTGCGCACGTCGCGCGCGGCTTCGGCGGCACGCTCGGCCAGGCGCCGGATCTCCGTGGCCACCACCGCGAAGCCGCGTCCGGCGGGACCGGCATGGGCAGCCTCGATGCTGGCGTTGATCGACAGGATATTGGTCTGGAACGCGACCGAATCGATCACCTCGATCACGTCGTTCGCGCGCGCCGAGCTCTGCTGCACCGCGGCCATGGCCTCGGCCAGGGCGCGCGCGGCGGCGGCGCCCTCGCGGGCGCTGCCGTCGGCGCTGGCGGCGACTTCGGTCACCGTGCGCAGGTCCCCGCGCAGCCCTTCCAGGCCGGCGAGGAGCTGGCGGGTGGAAGCCACCACCGTGTCGAGCGCATCCACCTGCGCCTGCGACTGGCGCACCAGTTCGTCGTTCTCCGCCACCACCTGCGGCACTTCGGCCGCCACCTGCAGCGACAGCGCCACCGCCTGGCGGATCGCCTCGGCCAGGTTGCCGAAGCCGGCGGCCAGGCGCCGGGCTTCGGGCAACCCCTGTTCGCTTCCACCCAGGACAAGGTCGAGTTCGCAGGCGGCCAGGCGGTCGCCGACCGTCGCCAGCAGGCGAGCGGCATCCCCGGGATCCGCCGCAGGCACCGGGACGGCGACGGCAGGCGCCGCCCGTTCGCGCCACAGCGCGGCCGACTCGGCATCGGGCAGCGACAGCAGCCAGCCGCCGGCGTCGCGGTCGAGCTGGTAGCACACGCGCCGCGCGGCGTCGGGACCCGGCGCCACCCACACGCCCTCGTCGCCGCACAGGTCGTCCGGGGACAGGCCCCAGATGCATCCGCTGTCCAGGCTGGCCGCATCGGCCGCGGCCAGGTCGAGCAGGTCGATGGCGGCCCGGTTGAGCGCCAGTACGCGGCCGCCGGCATCGAGCCGGATCAGCGCGACCGGTGCGTCGGGCAAGGCCGGCAGGCAGGCAAGACTGGGATCCTCGAACGCTGGCATGACCCCTCCCCGAGGTTGCACGTCATCGCTAACGGCCTGGGGGGGGGATTCTTGAGCGGCGGGCGCCCGCAGGCGCCCGACGGTCAGCCGCGCAGCGCCCGGGCGTGGTGGGCGATGTGCTCGCCGATGAAGCTGGCGATGAAGTAGTAGCTGTGGTCGTAGCCGGGCCGGATGTTCAGGTTCAGCGGATGCCCCGCCGCCTCGCAGGCCGCCTGCAGCACCTGCGGGCGCAACTGGCCGTCGAGGAATTCGTCGTCGCCGCCCTGGTCGACCAGCAGGGGCAGGCGTTCGCGGGCGGAGGCCACGAGCTCGACCGTGTCGTGCTGCTTCCAGGCCTCCCGGTCCTGGCCGAGGTAGGCAGTGAAGGCCTTCTCTCCCCAGGGCACCCGGGAGGGCGCGACGATGGGCGAGAACGCCGACACGCTGCGGTAGCGGCCCGGGTTCTTCAGCGCGATGGTCAGCGCGCCGTGGCCGCCCATCGAATGGCCGCTGATCGCGCGGCGGTCGCTGGCGGCGGGGTCGGCTTCCACCCAGGCCGGCAGCTCGTCGACGATGTAGTCGTACATCCGGTAGTGCTGCGCCCATGGCTCCTGCGTGGCGTTGAGATAGAAGCCCGCGCCCTTGCCCAGGTCGTAGCCCTCGGCGTCGGCCACGCCCTCGCCGCGCGGACTGGTGTCCGGTGCGACCAGGATGATCCCGTGCTCGGCCGCATAGCGCTGCGCGCCGGCCTTGGTGATGAAGTTCTGCTCGGTGCAGGTCAGGCCCGAGAGCCAGTACAGCACCGGGCACGGGCCCTGCTGCGCCTGCGGCGGGAAGTACACGCCGACGGTCATGTCGCAGCCCAGCACCTCGGAACGGTGGCGGTAGACGTCCTGCCAGCCGCCGAAGCAGGCGCGGTGTTCGATGCGTTCCATGGGGTTCCTCCAGAAGATCGTGTGGATGGGAGCGGGCGTCGCGGGTCAGGCCGTGGAGGCGCCC
>JAEYNO010000506.1 GCA_023412515.1 Actinomycetes bacterium | reverse complement strand
GCCCTGGACCTCGTTGCAGCCCTGCTCGCGCACCGCGGCCAGCTGTTCCTCGGTCTCGATGCCTTCAGCGGTGGTGGACATGCCCAGCGACTGGCCGAGCCCAATGACCGCCTTGATGATGGCGAGGCTGTCACCCTTCTGTTCAAGATCGCGCATGAAGGAGCGGTCGATCTTGATCTTGTCGAAGGGGAAGGAGCGCAGGTAGCTCAGCGAGGAGTAGCCAGTGCCGAAATCGTCCATGGAAATGCGGACGCCGAGGGCGCGGAGCTTGTGCAGGGTCTGAAGTGTCGGCTCGCGTTCGGCGAGGAGCAGGGATTCGGTGATTTCGAGCTCGAGCCGGGTCGGGGGCAGGCCGCTTTCATGCAGCGCCGCGACGACGGTTTCGTAGAGCTTGTTATTCTTGAACTGCACGGTCGAGAGATTGACCGCGACGCGGGCCTCGGTGGGCCAGGTCATGGCGGTCCGGCAGGCTTCGCGCAACACCCACTCGCCGATGAGGACGATGAGGCCGGTTTCCTCGGCAATGGGGATGAATTCGGCGGGCGAAATGGTGCCCTTTTCGGCGTGGTCCCAGCGCAGCAGGGCTTCGAGGCAGGTGACGCGGTCTTCCTTGAGGCCGACCAGCGGCTGGTAGACGAGACGGAGTTCCTTGCGGGCGAGCGCCTGCCGCAGGCCGGCTTCGATCTGGCGGCGGTGCTGGATGGCCTGGTCCATGCCGCGCTCGAAGAAGTGGAAGGTCGAGCGGCCTTCGGCCTTGGCGCGATAGAGCGCCAGGTCGGCGTTCTTCATCAGCTGGTCGGTGGTGGTGCCGTCGTCGGGCGCCATGGCGATGCCCACCGAGGCGCCGATGGTGATCTGATGCCCGTCGATCGAGAAGGGCGTCGACATGGTGCGGGTGATGCGGTCGGCAATGGCGGCGGCGTCGGCGGGCTTTTCGACGCCGCGCAGCAGCAGGGAGAACTCGTCGCCGCCCAGGCGGGCCAGCACGTCGTTCTCGCGGGTCGAGCCCCAGAGGCGGGCGGAGACCTGCTTTAAGACCTTGTCGCCGATGGCGTGGCCGAGCGTGTCGTTGACTTCCTTGAAGTGGTCGAGGTCGATGCAGAGCACGGCGAGCTTGTCGCCGCGGTCGAGGCCGGCTTCGCTGGCGGCCATTTCTTCGAGGAACTGGATACGGTTGGGCAGCTCGGTCAGGGCGTCGTGGCGGGCGAGGTGGCGGATGCGCGCTTCCTGCTGGCGCTGCTCGGTAATGTCCTCGTGGGTCGACACCCAGCCGCCATCCTTCATCGGATGGTGCTGCATCATGATGGTGCGGCCGTTGAGCTCGTGGATGTTCTTGCCGTATTCGCCGCGCGAAATGACCTCGCGGCGCCAGCGGATATAGGCCTCGCGGTCGCCGCCGGCCTCCATGCCCTTTTCAAAGAGGTAGCTCAGGATGTCCTCGAGCTGAGTGCCCGGCTTCAGCATCTCCTCGGGCAGGTCGTAGATGCGGGCGTAGGGGGCGTTGGAGACCACGAGGCGGCCCTTGGCATCGTACATGCAAAGGCCCTGGGAGATGTTGTTGACCACGGCGTTGAGCCGGAGGTTCTGCCGTTCGAGTTCGCGCTTGCGCTTCTGCACGATCTCGGTGGAGGCGATCTCTTCGGTGACGTCTTCGTGGGTAATGACCCAGCCGAGGCCGGGCGAATAGACATGGGCGGTCTCGATGGTGCGGCCGCCCTCGACCAGCTCGCGGACCTTGGCGCGCATGCCGGAGCGATTGTTGAGCAGCTCTTTCTTGTAGGCGTCGAGAAATTCTTCGGGCGTCTGGTCGGGGTGGTTGCCCATCTCGGCGGAGAGGCGGACCACGGCCTCCAGCGTCATGCCCTTCTTGATGCGCTTGGGCGAGAAGCCGTAGATGTCGAGATAGTGGCGGTTCCACATGACGAGCTTGAAGTCGCTCGACCAGACGCAGAAGCCATAGGGGATGCTTTCGAGCGCAGCGTCCAGCAGCAATGCGCCATCCGACGAAGCCGGACTGTCAGTTGCCTTTGCCTTCACTGTCATTCCCCGCCTGGAACGCCAAAATACGCCAGCGAAACCCTAGCTGCACCTGCTTAATCATGGCTTAAACGTGGCAGACGCTTTCGCGTCTGTCAGGCGCGCTTGAGCCGGGGCAGGCGGCCGGCGGTTTCGCCAAAGAGCGCGTCGATGCCCGATTGCGGGAGCGGCGGCGAGAAGAGGAAGCCCTGCACCTCGTTGCAGCCCTGCGCGCGCACAGCTTCGAGCTGGTCTTCGGTTTCGATGCCCTCGGCGGTGGTGGACATGCCCAGCGACTGGCCGAGGCCGATCACGGCCTTGATGATGGCGAGGCTGTCCTTTTCCTGCCCGAGGCCCTGCATGAAGCTGCGATCGATCTTGATCTTGTCGAAGGGGAAGGAGCGCAGGTAGCTCAGCGACGAGTAGCCGGTACCGAAGTCGTCCATCGAGATGCGGACGCCCAAAGCGCGGAGCTGGTGCAGGGTATCGAGGGTCTGCTCGGTGTCGGCGAGCAGCAGCGACTCGGTGATTTCGAGTTCGAGCCGGCTGGGGTCGAGGCCGGCCTGGCGGAGCGCGGTGGTGACGTGGCCGACGAGGCCGCGGTTCTTGAACTGCACCGGCGAGAGGTTGACGGCGACGCGCACATGCTCGGGCCAGCCGGCGGCGGCGCGGCAGGCCTCTTCCAGCACCCAGGCGCCGATCGGGGCGATGACGCCGGTTTCCTCGGCGACCGGGATGAACTCCATGGGCGGGATCAGGCCGCGTTGCGGATGGTCCCAGCGGAGCAGGGCCTCAAGGCAGCAGATGCGGTTGGCTTGGAGGCTCACCAGCGGCTGGTAGACGAGGCGGAACTCGCCCTGCGCCAGCGCGACTTTCAGGCCCTGTTCGAGCA
>JAEYNO010000499.1 GCA_023412515.1 Actinomycetes bacterium | reverse complement strand
CGCTCGAACGCGTGGACGTCGCCGAGTGCCGGGACGCCGACGTGCTGGCCGTTGCCGCGGGCTGGGAGCGGCTGGAGGCGATGGCCGCCGCGGGCAAGGCGCGTGCGCTGGCCGAGCTGGCCGCCATCGAGGTCCCCGCGGTCACGCCCGCGCGCGGCTGACGCTCGCGCGCGCCCCACGCGTCGTGGTGCGGCGCGCGGACGCCCGGCCGGCTGCGCACAGAAAAAGCGCACCGGGCCTGGTCGGGGGGGAGGACCAGGCCCGGTGCGGTCTGGGGGGTCAGGCGGCGTCGCGCTGACCGTGACCGGGGCGCTGGGCACAGCGCCGCACGGGTTCGTGCCGGTATGTCATGGATGCTAGTGGAGCGAGGTGCCCCGTGTCCGGGGTTTCGCGGACCAGTTCGTGCGCGTTCCCGACGTCACGAGTGCGCCCAGTGCCGCTGCTGCGCCGCGGGCCCGGGCGCCCACGTGTGCGGGACCACCTGGTTGGTCTGGATGTCGGTGAGCTCGGCCGCGTAGACGATCGCCTCGTACACGCCGGCCTCGACGCGCTCGAGGTGCAGCCGCTCCGCGCGCTCGATGTCGTCGCCCAGGTGCGAGATCCGCGCGACGACGTACCGCTGCGCGTCCTGCCACTGGTCGACCACGCGGACCGACAGGCCGTTCCACCGGGCCGTGAGGTCGAGCTCGAACAGCTCGGTGACGTCCTCGCGGGCGACCCGGCGGTACCACCGGCCCGACGGCGACTGGTGGAAGCCCGTCTCGGCGAGCGGCGGGTTGGCGAGCGCCAGCACGACCGTGTGCCCGCCGTCGACGACGTCGGCCTCAAGGTACGCGCCGTGCCACTTGGCGACCGGGCCGACGCACCGCGAGAGCGACGCGAGCGACGGGCGGGGTGCGCCGAGCTGCGTGACGGTCCAGCCCGTGCCGACGTCGCCGTACCGCGCGAGCAGCGTCGACGTGCCGTCGTCGTGGACGCGGATCAGCTCCGCGCCCGGGGGGATGCGCGAGTGGCGCAGCCACCACAGCGGGACGATGTAGCCCGGGACGTCGCGGTACTGCAGCTGGGGCGACGACTCGAACCGCAGGATGTCGATGGACCGGTCGTACGGGCTGAACGGCGACCCGGGGTAGCCGAGACCGTGCACCTCGAAGAGCTGGGCCGGGGTCGTCGCGAACGCCACGTCCTCCGCGCGGACCACGTAACCGGCGATGCGGTCGTGGCCCTGCGTGAGGTGCGCCTGCGTCAGCGACGGGGTGATCGCCTTCTGCATGAGAGTCACGGGAGGGCTTCCTTGCCGGATCGGATGAAGGGGAGGTTTCCGACGACGGCGACGATTCTGGCGCTCCTCCCGGGCGGATGTCCAGGTGTCGAAGCGCCTCGACGGGGATCGCTCCCACTGACAGGTGAGAAATGATCCGAACGGGTGACGCAGACGAGGGACGATCCGACCCCGAACCGGACAGACCGGGCGGCCCGGCTACCCCAGGTGGGCGACCAGTCGTGCCGCCATCCCGGTGTACGCCGCCGGGGACATGACACGCAGCCGCTCGGTGACGTCGGCGGGCAGCCCGAGACCGTCCACGAAGGCCCGCATGTCCTCGGCCGTGAGGCGGTGGCCGCGCGTCAGCTCCTTGAGGCGCTCGTACGGGTTCTCCATGCCGGGGACGCCCGCGACCGACGCCGCGCGCATGGCCGACTGCACGGCCTCGCCCAGCACCTCCCAGTTCGCGTCGAGCTCGCGCTCGAGCAGCGCGCGGTCCACCGCGAGCGCCCGCAGGCCGCGGCGCACGTTGTCGATCGCGAGCAGCGAGTGCCCGAAGGCCGGGCCGATGTTCCGCTGCGTCGTGGAGTCGGTGAGGTCGCGCTGCAGGCGGCTCGTGACGAGCGTCGAGGCCAGCGCGTCGAGCAGCGCCGACGAGATCTCGAGGTTCGCCTCGGCGTTCTCGAACCGGATCGGGTTGACCTTGTGCGGCATCGTCGACGAGCCCGTGGCCCCCGCGACGGGGATCTGCGTGAACACGCCCCGGCTGATGTACGTCCACACGTCGGTCGCGAGGTTGTGCAGCACGCGGTTGAAGCGCGCGACGTCGGAGTACAGCTCGGCCTGCCAGTCGTGCGACTCGATCTGCGTGGTCAGCGGGTTCCACGTCAGGCCCAGGTGCTCGACGAACGTGCGCGAGACGACCTGCCAGTCCGCGTCCGGCACGGCCGCGAGGTGCGCGCCGTACGTGCCGGTCGCGCCGTTGAGCTTGCCGAGGTACTCGTCGCCCTCGATGCGGCGCAGCTGGCGGCGCAGGCGGTGCGCGAGCACCGCGATCTCCTTGCCGAGCGTCGTCGGCGTCGCCGGCTGGCCGTGCGTGAGCGCGAGCATCGGCACCTCGGCGTGCTCGACGGCGAGCGCCGCGACCTCGTCCGTCAGCGCGACCGCGGCCGGGAACCAGACCTCGCGCACCGCGCCGCGCACCATGAGCGCGTACGACAGGTTGTTGACGTCCTCGCTGGTCAGCGCGAAGTGCACGAGTTCGTTGACCTGCGGCAGCACGGTGTCGGCGCGCAGCGCGTCCGGCGCCGCGGCGATGCGCCGCTTGAGGAAGTACTCGACGGCCTTCACGTCGTGGACCGTCGTGCGCTCGATCTCCGCGAGCTCGGCGACCTCCGCGGCGCCGAACGTCGCGACGACGTCCCGCAGGTACTGCTGCTCGTCGGGCGCGAGCTCGGGCGCGCCCGGCACGACGGCGTGCGACGTCAGGTGGATGACCCACTCCACCTCGACCTCGATGCGCGCGCGGTTCAGCGCGGCCTCCGACAGGTGGTCGACCAGCGGCGCGACCGTCGGCCGGTAGCGGCCGTCGAGCGGGCCGAGGGCGATGGCCGGCGTGACGTCGGCGAGGGGGACACGGGGCGCGGGGGCGTCGTCGAGCGGCATGGCGCCAGTGTCCCAGAGGCGCCGGTGCCCCGCGCCGACCGCCCGCGCCGCGCGCTGCGTTGGGCCGTTCGGATGACGCGCGCGACGTCGTCCTCCCGTTCCCGCCCGCGGTCCCCCGCGGTGCCGCTACGTTCCCGCTAGCCGCGACGTCGCGGCTGGTCGCGAGGCGTTCGCGACGGGGGGCCGGCGCCCGGCGAGGGCGACCGGTGTGCGTGGAAGAGATGTGCGCATGGCCGGTCTGCTGGCCTCGTTCGGCGTGCCCGAGTCCTGGACGGCCCACGTCCCGGCGACCGCGTTCGCCGTCGCCGCGGTGTTCGTCGTCTCCGGAGCGGCTCCTGTCGCGGCGCAGCCGCCGGAGGCGGCGTCGCCCGGGTCCGCGCCCGCGGCGGCGTCGGAGCCGTCGGGGCCGCTGACCGCCCCGGACGCCGCCACCGCCGCGGCGGTCGCGCGGCTCGAGGACGCCCCCGTGGAGGTCCTCGCCGAGCGCACCGAGTACGGCTCGGTGTTCGTGCTCCCGGACGGCACGCGTGCCGCGGGCCACGGCTCCGGCCCCGTGTGGGTGCGCACCGGCGGTGACGGGACCCAGGAGGCGGACTGGGCGGCGGTCGACCTCACGCTCGAGCGCGGCGAGGACGGCGCCGTGAGCCCCGTCGCGCAGAGCGGCGACCTGACCTTCGCGGGAGCGTCCGACGCCGCCGACGGCGTGGACCTCGTCGCCATGACGGACCCCGCGACGGGGACCCGCACGGCGGTCCGCTGGGAGGGCCCGCTCCCGGAGCCCGAGCTGCAGGGGCGTCGTGCCGTCTACGCCGACGTCCGCCCGGGCGTCGACCTCGTCCTCGAGGCCACCAGCACGGGCTTCGAGCAGTTCTTCGTCATCGACGAGCGTCCGGAGCCGGGCACGCGTCCCGACCTGCCGCTGACGGTCACGGCGAGCGGGGACGCGCGAGTCACGGCGGCGGACGACGGCGGCCTCCAGGTCGTCCGCGGCGAGGACGTCCTGGCGACGTCTGCCGTGCCGCTGATGTGGGACGCCGAGGCCGACCAGGACCGCGCCTACCCCGTGACGGAGGACAGGCCGGCGGAGCAGGCGGACGCGCCCGTCCTGTCGCCGATGCCGGCGTGGGTCATGACGCCCGACCACGAGCCGGCCAGCTCGTCGACCGCGCGCCTCGACCCCGGTGCGGACGTGCCGTCCGTCCCGGTCGTCGGGGACGGCGTCGAGCCGCCCGCCGCGGGGACGGTCGAGGTGGAGCGGGAGGTCGAGCCGGCCGCGGACGGTGCGCTCGAGGTCGCGCTCGCGCCGCAGGACGCCTTCCTGCAGGACCCCGCGACGCAGTTCCCCGTCGTCGTGGACCCGGACGTGAACTTCAACTGGGGCTTCGACACGTACGTCCTGTCCGGCTACTCGAACGACCGCTCGGGCCACGCCGACATGTCGATCGGGACGTACGACGGCGGCGCGCACGTCGCCCGCTCGTTCATCCACTTCCCGACCGGCCACATCGCGGGACGGAACGTCCTGGCCGCGCGGCTCGAGCTGTTCGCGTTCCACTCGTGGTCCTGCCAGCCCCGCAACTGGCAGGTGTGGTCCACGTACGCGGCGGGCCCGGGGTCGACGTGGAACAACCAGCCCGGCTGGGGCGGCCACTACTCCACGTCGTCCGAGACGCGGGGCTACTCGGCGTCGTGCGACGACGGCTGGATCAACGCCGACATCACGTCGATGGCCCGCGACTGGGCCGCGGGCGGCGGCCAGGAGGGGTACGTCGGCATCAAGGCCGAGAACGAGCGCGACAACTACGGCTGGAAGCGCGTCTACCAGGCGAACAACGGTGCGTACATCCCGTCGGTGTGGGTCACGTACAACTCGACGCCGAACGTGCCGACGGGCTTGAACGTGTCGCCGCGCAACGCGACCGCGTACAACGGCGTCTACTGGACGAACACGCTCACCCCGCGACTCTCCGCGACGGTCAGCGACCCCGACGGCGAGAACGTCGACGCGAACTTCTACCTCTTCCGCGGCGCCGGCACGCACGTCTGGGGCTGGGGCAACGGCCGCAACTCGGGCTTCGTGACGTCGGGCGCGCAGGCCTACAAGGACGTGCCCGCCGGGACTCTCGTCGACCAGGAGACGTACTTCTTCATGGTCGGCGGCAGCGACTGGAAGCACGAGAGCGCGCCGTCCGCCAGGTTCACGTTCGGCGTGGACACGACCGCGCCCACGGCACCGCTCGTGACCTCCACCGACTACCCCGACGACAACAGGTGGCGACGCGCGCCGGGGACCGCCGGCGTGTTCCGCCTGGCGCCGTCCGCCGCCGACGCGTCGATCGTCGAGTACCAGTGGGCGCTCGACAAGGCGCCCGACCCGAACCAGAAGGTGGCCGCGGTCGGGGGCACCGCCCAGTCGCTCACCGTCACGCCCGCGACCGCCGGGCGGCACGTCCTGCAGGTCAGGGCGGTCGACCGGGCGGGGAACGCGTCCCCGGTGCGCAAGTACGCGTTCAACGTCGGGCTCGCCGGGGTGGTGGCGCCCGAGGAGGGGGCGCGCGTCGTGCGGCGCGTGCCGATCCGCGTGCAGGCGGCGGACGGCTACGCCTACGTCAGCTACGAGTGGCGCCGGGGCCCGGACTCGACGACGCGCGCCGCGGTGCCCGTCGGGGACCTCAGCACGTCGGACGGCCGGGCGTGGACCACGACGTGGCAGGCGCTGCCCACCGGTGACGCGTACACGACGTGGGACGTCGGCGCGACGCTGGGGCACGAGGGCGGGCCGGTGCAGGTCCGCGCGCTGGTGTCGGCGTCAGCCGCCGGGACCGCCCCCCAGGAGACGCAGTGGGTGACCCTCACGGTCGACCCCGACGCCGACGGTGCGGCGTCGGCCGACGTCGGCCCGGGCAGCGTCAACCTGCTCACGGGCGACCACACGCTGTCCGTCACCGACGTCGACGAGTTCGGGCTGTCGGTGGTGCGCACCGCCTCGTCGCGCGAGTCCCGTGCGGGTGTGCAGCTGCACGGCGACCGGCTCCCGGAGGCGATGCGCGAGGCGCGGGCGGTGACCGACATCGGTCAGCACACCGCGGCGGTCGCGGTCGACACGACGCGGTTCCACGCCGGCACCTCGTCGTTCAAGGTGACCTCGAAGGGCAACGCCGACTCGTACGCCTCCCTGTACGCGGACACCGGCCCGTTCTCCTCGAACAAGCTCGGCCTGCAGGCGGGCCGCACGTACCGCGTCTCGACGTGGGTGTACGTCCCCGCGGCCACGGGACTCACGCCCGACAACCCCCGCGGCCTGGGCATCAACGTGTTCTGGCGGAACGCGGACGGCACGTACAGCAACCCGCCGCTCGTCGGAGCGCGCACCCCGATGCCGACCAAGCGGGACCAGTGGGAGAGGGTCAGCGTCGACGTCACGATCCCGCCGACGGCGACGGAGGCGTTCGCGCGGCTCTACAACGGCTTCACGTCGACGGCCAAGCCGGTCTACTTCGACGACGTCTCGATCCGGGAGACGTGGTCGCCGTTCGGCAAGGAGTGGGCGCTCGGGACCGCCGACGAGTGGTCGGGCACGGCGTACACGCACGTGTCGCGCCCCTACGACGACGTCGCGGCGGTCCACCTGACCGGCGGTGGCGAGATCTGGTTCACGTCCGGCGACGGGCAGAAGTGGTTCCCCGAGCCGGGCGCCGAGACGCTCACGCTGCGCCCCGAGGGCAACGGCTGGCGCCTCACCGAGATCGACGGGACCTTCAGCCTGTTCACGCGCCCGGGGTCGTCGGGCGACTACGCGATCGCGCAGTCGTCCAGCGCGGTCGCGGAGACCGAGGCGCGGTACGTCTACGCGACGTCGGCGACGGGGCCGGGCCGGCTCGAGCGCATCATCGCGCCGCGCGAGCCCGGGGTGTCGGGCTGCGAGGCCGCCGTGCCCGCCGCCGGCTGCAAGGTCGTGGAGCTGGAGTACGCGACGGCGACGACCGCGGTGGGCGCGACGTTCGGCGACGTCGCGAACCAGGTGCGTGCGGCGTACCTCTGGTCCGCGGAGCCGGGCAAGGCCAGCACGCGCACGGCGATCGCCGCCTACGCCTACGACTCGCTGGGGCGGCTGCGTCAGGTGTCCGACCCGCGCATCGCTCCCGCGCTCGTCACGACGTACACGTACGACGCGACGGGACGACTCGCCTCGGTGGGGGCGCCCGGCGAGAAGCCCTACCGGTACGCCTACGGCCCGGGCGGTGCGCAGCGCACGGGCGCCGGCGACTGGGTCGACGCGGGCGGCGGCCGGCTGCTCACGGCGACGCGCGAGAGCCTCGTGCCGGGGTCGCGGACCGAGGCCGGTCCGGACAACACGACGACCGTGGTCTACGGCGTGCCGCTGACGCGCGGCGCCGGGGGGCCGTACGACCTGGGGCCGGCCGCGCTGGCGACGTGGGCGCAGCAGGACGGCCCCACGGACGCGACGGCGGTGTTCCCGCCGCAGGAGCCGCCGACGGTGACGACCGCGACGGCGTCCGTCCCGGGCCGTGACGGCTACCGTGCCGCGACCGTGCACTACCTCAACGCCTCGGGCAACGAGGTCAACACGGCCTCGCCGGCCGGTGCGGGAGCCCCGGTCGAGGGCTTCGTCGACACGACCGAGTACGACGGCAAGGGGCGCGTGGTCAGGACCCTCGACGCGACCAACCGGCTGATCGCGCTCGGGAAGCTGCCCGAGTCGTCGCAGCTCGGCTCGTGGGGGATCACGGGGTCGTCGGCGACGATCGCGCAGGTCCTGGACTCCCGGACGTACTACACGCCGGACGACCTGGCGGTGCACGCGACCCGCGGTCCTGCCCAGCGGCTCGCGGTCGGCAACGACCCCAGTGCGACGGTCACCGCGCACGCGGCGACGCGGTACGGCTACGACGAGGGTCGCCCGGCGACGGTCGTCGCGTCGCAGCTCACGACGCGTGAGCGGTCGGGCACGGTCGCCCTGGGTGCCGACGTGCGCACGGCCGACTTCCTCGACGGCGCCCTGACCACCTACGGGTACGACCCGCTGGAGCCGGGTGCGGCGGTCACGGGGCCGACGTCGGGCTGGGTGCACAAGCAGCCGACGAGCGTCACGGTCGACGCCGACGGACCGGCGCCGCTGCGTGCGACGACGATCTACGACGTGCGCGGGCGGGTGCTCTCGTCGTCGAAGCCGGGCTCGTCCGGAGCCGACGCTGGCACGGTGCGTTCCGTGCTGTACACCGCCGACGGCTCGGCGGCCGACGCCGCGTGCCGCAACCGGCCGGAGTGGGCGGGGCAGCCGTGCGTCACGCGCTACGCGGGCGCCGTCACGGGGCACGACGCGACGCGCATGCCGGGCCAGCTCACCGAGAAGCGGGTCACCGAGTACAACCGCTTCGGCACCGCGACCCTCACCACCGAGACCGCCGACGGCCAGACGCGGCAGACGCGGACGGTCGTCGACGCGGCCGACCGGGTCACGTCGGTCGAGATCTCGGGCGGGCCGGGTGCGGGTGCGGCGGTGGCCCGGACGACCACGACGTACGACCCGCAGACCGGCGACGTGGTGGCCAACGCGACGGTCGACGCCGCGGGCACGCCGACGGCTGCGGTCGCCAAGGAGTACGACGCGCTCGGCCGGCTCGTGAAGTACACCGACGCGCAGGGCGGCTGGACCGCGACGCAGTACGACCGGTACGGCCAGCCCGTGAAGGTCACCGACTCGATCGGCACGACCCGCGGGTACGAGTACGACCGGACGGCCGACCCTCGTGGGTACGTCACGCGGATCACCGACTCGGTCGGTGGCGCCGTGGTGCCCACGTGGGGGCCGGACGGACAGCTGGAGCGCCAGACGCTGCCGGGCGGCGTGACCATGACCTTCGGGTACGACGCGGCGCGGGTGCCCGTGTCCCGGACGTACACGCGTGACTCCGACGGCGCGGTGATCTGGCAGGACTCGGTCGTCGAGAACCACCGGGGCCAGTGGGTGCGCCACACGTCGACCACGGGTGAGCGGACGTACGGCTACGACCGGTACGCCCGCCTGGCGTCGGTGGACGACGTCGGCGCGGTGGGTGCACCGTGCACGTCGCGTCGGTACGGCTACGACGCGCACTCGAACCGCACGTCGTTCTCGACGGCCACCGCGGCGGCGGGGGCGGCCTGCCCCGGGGCCACCGGTGCCACCACCACGACGTCGACGTACGACTCGGCGGACCGGCTGGTGTCGACGTCGGGTGGCAACGGCCAGGCGTGGGCGTACGACGCGTTCGGCCGGACGACCGCGATGCCGACGGCCGACGGCGCCGGTGTGGCGACGACCGGGTACTTCGTCAACGACCTGGTGGCGACGCAGGAGGTGCCGGGCGCCGAGAAGGCCGCGTGGACGCTGGACCCGTTGCAGCGGTTCTCGACGCAGCGCACGTGGGCGTGGGTGAACGACCAGTGGGCGGCCTCGACCGAGCAGGTCGTGCACTACGACGGCGACGGCGACGAGCCGGGGTGGATCGTGGAGGACGCGACCCGCCCCGACGAGGTGACCCGGTGGGTCGAGGGCGCCGACGGGCAGGTCGCCGTGCAGACCGGTGCCGCGGGCGGGCGGGTGCTGCAGATCGTGGATCTGCACGGTGACGTGGTCGGGACCCTGCCGGTGGACGACGGTGCGGCGGCGGCGTCGTGGTCGGCGTTGCGGTTGTCGTCGTTCGACGAGTTCGGGAACCCGGTGCCGATGAGCGGCGCGGCCACCACGAACGCGCCGCCGGCGCGGTACGGGTGGTTGGGCGCGGCACAGCGGTCGGCGGACACGCCCGCGGGTGTGCTGCTGATGGGGGTGCGGCTGTACCACCCGGCGATCGGGCGGTTCCTGCAGGTGGACCCGGTGCCGGGTGGGTCGGCCGGCGCGTACGACTACTGCAACGCCGACCCGGTGAACTGCACGGACCTGGGCGGGACGATCGCCTGGGGCAAGGTGCTGGGTGTCGTGGCGGCCGTCGGTGAGGTCGCCTCGATGATCCCCGGGCCGATCGGTGCGGCGTCAGCCGCGGTGTCGGCGGTCGCGTACGCGGCGAACGGCAACAAGGGCAAGGCCCTGGAGATGGGCGTCACGGCGGCGGCCTCGCTCGTGGGCGCGGGCCTGGGTGTCCGTGCGGCGTTCAAGGCGACGTCCGTGTCGGCCAAGCTGGGCCAGCGGGCGAGGCGCGTCGTCGACACGGTCAAGCGGGTCGCGGGTCGTGCGTGCTCGTTCGTCCCGGGCACGTTGGTACGGATGGCCGACGGGTCGTTGACGCCGATCGAGGACCTGCAGGTCGGAGACCTCGTCCTGGCTGGTGATCCCCAGACGGGCCAGACGTCGGCCGAGGTGGTCATCACCCCGTTGACGTCGACGGGGGACAAGCACCTCGTGGCGCTGCGGTTCGACGGCGACGTCGAGGCTGTCGTCGCGACCGACAACCACCCCTACTGGGTGCGCGACGCCGGGTGGGTCGCGGCCGGGGCACTGGTCGTCGGCGACACGACGCTCGCGTCGGACGGCGCCGTGCGTACGCTCGTGCAGACCACGGACCTGGGGTGGTTCCAGGACCAGACCGTCCACAACCTGCACGTCGCGGGTGAGCACACCTACTACGTCACGGCTGATCCTGCGCAGGCCGACCAGCTGGTCCACAACACTGGCCCGTCTTGCCCTGTCAACCAGATGAACGCCGCGATCCAGCGAGGTAAGGCACCCAGAGGGATCATCAGAATCGACAGGGGCAAGGTCAAGGGTGAGCAGATTCATGCTCACATCAAAACGCCGCGCAAACCTGCTGCACTCAACATCGATGGAACCTGGAAGCATGGTCGAGCCGTTGTCACGCGTGCGCAGAGAAAATGGCTGAAGTCGTTTGGTTGGAGGCTGCCGTGAAAGAGGCGATCGCGACCTGGTTGGTAGAAATAAGCGAAGGGGAGGGGTGCGGCGCCGGCTACTTTTCTTCGACGCACTTCGACGAGATCTTCGACCCGCCAGAGGGGGGCTATTTCTCGCTCTCGTTCGGGGTGTCGGTGATCGCTGAGTGCTGGCCCCTGTGTTTAGAGTCCAGGGGCGGCGTTCCTCGAGTCGCTTTTACGCTCAGGAGTAGCTCGCGAATCGACGTGCGGGCACCTTCGCTGGATTCGATCGCTTCTGAGTTCGACTTATTCCACCCGCCTGAGCTGTACATCGTGAAAAGAAACGTAGAGTACCTGACTGGCGGGCACGAGGAGTACCGCTCTTCGTACCTAGACCGCCGCTTGGGTGAAACTGAAGATGGAGGATTTATCCAAGCATCGTACAGCTGCTATCGGGATGAACTCTCGCGATTGAGGGGGTGGGACTTTTCGCGGACCCTCTGGCTCGATGTCAGCAGTGAGTAGCTCCATGTGCCTATGTGGGCGACGACTCCTGCGGTCCAGAGCGGGGCTCTGCTGATCTGGTAGAGGCTGGTTTGCAAAGCGTCAACCGACACTGTTGCGCCACATGGCTACTCTCGCGGTGCGGGCGGTGCTATTCTGCGCGTGCACTAGGTCGCGCATTCGCAGTTCTTCGCTTCCTTCGAATCGTGACATCTCTTCCTCGTGAGGCTCCGGGACGTACGAAATCTCCCCTGAGGGGGCGCGCTTTTGACGAGGGTTGTGCCTGGGCAGTCTTGGTGGACGGGGCGCGCCCTCATGCCCGCACCGACGCCGTCACCGTGAACTTCGGGTCCCGCCCGACCTGCCGTGTCAGCCCGACGACACGTTCGAGCACGGGCCGGTACCGCAGGTGGGAGTTCCACACGGCCCACAGCTCGCCGCCGGGGCGCAGCACGCGCGCGGCCTGGGCGAACAGGTCGTGGGCGACCTGCGGGGCGATCGTCGCGCCGACGTGGAACGGCGGGTTGAGCAGGACGAGGTCGACGCTCGCGTCGGGCAGGTCGTCGGCGCCGGCGGCGCGCGTGACCCGCACGCGGTCGGCGACGTCGTTCGCGTCGACCGTGGCGCGGGCGGATGCGACGGCGGCGGCGGACTCGTCGGTGGCGACGACGTCGAGGCCGGGGCGCAGGCGTGCGAGCGCGACGGCCAGCACGCCCGTGCCGCAGCCGAGGTCGACGGCCGTCCCGGTGGTCGTCGGGATCGCGTCGAGGTGCCGCAGCAGCGCGCGCGTGCCGATGTCGACGCCCGTGCCCGCGAACGCGCCGCCGTGCGCGCAGACCACCAGGCCGAGGTCGGGG
>JAEYNO010000478.1 GCA_023412515.1 Actinomycetes bacterium | reverse complement strand
GCGCCACACCGCGAGGTAGACGCCGACGAGCGCGGCCGCGCCGAGCACGAACCCGGCCCGGCCGACCCACGGCGGCGCGGCGGTCAGGAGCGTCAGGCCGCCGGCACCGAGCAGCGCGGGTGACGCGAACGCCCAGGCCCGGCGCACGGCGACGGCCCGTTCGAGCGCGACGAGCGTGCCGACGAAGCCGAGCACCATGAGGGGCCCGTGCACGTCGGACCAGCGCTCGAGGCGCACGGGCGCGGGCAGCCCCAGCAGCAGGAGGGCGGCGTCGAGGCCCGCCAGCAGCGCCAGACCACCCGGGACGAGCAGCACGACGTGCGGCGGGACCCTGGTCCCGGTCTTTTCCACGGCAAGACGTTATTTAATGGGTCACCACCACCGCGCGGGACCTGGGTCCCGGAGCGGACGACCCACCCGGAGGCGCACGGTGACCGAGCACGACGACGCCGGCGACGTCCGCCGCACGCCCACCGCGCGCGTGCTGGCCTCGGCGAGCCGCGTCGAGCTGCTGCACGTCCTGCAGACCGACGGCGCGCAGACGACCGCCGCGCTCGCCGTGCGGACCGGCCTGCACGAGAACACCGTGCGCGAGCACCTGCAGCGCCTCGTCGACGCAGGGTTCGTGGTCCGCGAGACCGAGCGCCGCGCGACCCGTGGGCGCCCCCGGACCGTGTACCGCGCGACCGGCCGCGAGGACGCGCGCACCGACCCCGCAGCCGCGCGGCACCTCGCCGAGTCCGCCGCGCGCGCCCGCCTTGCGAGCGTCCTGCTGGGCGGCTACGGCACGCCGGTCGGGGACGTCCGCGAGTCCGCACGACGCGCGGGGCACGCCATGCTGCCCGATCTGCCCGACCTGCCGTCGGGCGCCGACGACCAGGTGCTCGCGCTCGAGGCCCACCTCGTCCGCCTCGGCTTCGACCCGGACCTGAGTCCCGACGGCACGAGGTTCGACCTGCGGCGCTGCCCGTTCCTCGACCTCGCGCGCGAGCGTCCCGAGGTCGTCTGCAGCGTCCACCTCGGCCTCGCGCAGGGCGTGCTGGAACAGGTCGGCGGGCCCGTGCGCGCCGAGCGCCTCGAACCGTTCGTCGGGCCCCGCCGGTGCGCCCTGCACCTGTCCGGCACCGGCGCCGCCGCTGCCGCAGCGACCGCGTCCGCCACCCGGCGTGCCACCACCGAAGGAGAGCCATGAGCCAGCCCGTCGAGATCCTGCCCGCCGCACCCGAGCCCGCCGGTCACACGTGCGGCTGCGGCGGCCACGACGAGGCCGACCCGGTCCTCGACGTGCGCGCGATCCCGCACGCCATCCGTCACGCGGCCGTCCTGGGCGCGTTCGACGCGATCGCGCCGGGTGCCGCACTCGTGATCGTCGCACCGCACGCCCCGCGGCCGCTGCTCGCGCAGCTCGCCGAGCGCGCGCCCGTCGACGTCGAGTACCTCGTCGAGGGCCCCGAGGCGTGGCACGTGCGGATCACGCGCCGCGCGCAGGGCTGAGAGGGGACGCGCGGTCGCGGGGGAACCCCTCGGGACCGCGCCACACCCGCACCCGCACGACGCGGACGGCCGCGAGCGCTCGGCCACCCGCCGCCGCGTGCGAGCCGCCGGACACGCCGTCGTCGCCGAGCCCTGCGAGGATCGACCCATGCCCGACCTCACCGCCCTCGCCGCCGATCACCTCGCGGCCGCCCGCACCGACCCGCACGGCCGCAGCGCGCAGCTCGTGGTGCACGACGGCGAGCTGCGGCAGACCGTCATCGCGCTCGTCGCGGGGGCACGGCTCGGTGAGCACGCGTCTCCCCCGGCGGCGTCGCTGCAGGCCCTGCAGGGTCGCGTGCGCGTCGAGGTCGACGGCGACGTGCAGCAGGACGTCGCCGCGGGCGAGCTGTGGGAGCTCACGCACGAGCGGCACGCGGTGGTCGCGCTCGAGGACAGCGTCCTGCTGCTCACGACCGTGACGAGCGTCGCCACGGGGTCGCACGGGTGACCGGCCCGGCCCTGCCTCCGCTCGTCGCACCCGGCCCGCCGCTCACGGCGGACCAGGTGGCGCGCTACGCGCGGCACCTCGTGCTCGACGAGGTCGGGGAGGTCGGACAGCGCCGCCTGCTGGCCGCGCGCGTGCTCGTGCTCGGCGCGGGCGGGCTCGGGTCGCCCGTGCTGCAGTACCTCGCGGCGGCGGGCGTCGGCACGCTCGGCGTGGTCGACGACGACGTGGTCGAGGCCTCGAACCTGCAGCGGCAGGTGCTGCACGGCAACGCCGACGTCGGGCGCCGCAAGGTCGACTCGGCCGCCGACGCCGTGCGCGCCATCGACCCGGCGGTGCGCGTCGAGACCCACGCCGTCCGCCTCGACGACGCGAACGCGCACGACCTGCTGCGCGGCTGGCACCTCGTGGTCGACGGCACCGACAACTTCGCGACGCGCTACCTCGTCAACGACGTGTGCGCGGAGCTCGGCGTGCCGTGGGTGTGGGGATCCCTGCAGCGCGGGCACGCGCAGGTCAGCACGTTCTGGTCCGACCCGCCCGCGGGCGAGGGCGTCGACCTGCGGGACGTGTTCGGCGGCCCACCGCTCGACGGCACGGTCGCGTCGTGCGCGGTCGACGGCGTGCTCGGCGCGGTGTGCGCCGCCGCGGGTGCCGCGATGGCGCTCGAGGCCGTCAAGCTCGTCTGCGGCGCGGGTCGCACGCTGCTGGGTCGCGTCGCGGTGCACGACGCGTTCGCGGCCACGTGGCACGACGTGCCGGTGCGCCGCCGCCCCGCCGACGACACCACGCGCCCAGAGACCGGCGCACGACCCGCGCCCGACCCCCGTCGCGCGCGCACCGTCCGGTCGCTCGAGGCCGTCACCGCTGACGACGACGTCACGCCGGCCGGCGTCGCCGAGGTGCTGCGGCTGCTCGCGTCGCGCCCGGACGTCGACGTCGTCGACCTGCGGGACGCACCGGAGGCCGCCGCGGCGCCGCTGCCGGGCGCGCGCTCGGTGCCGTTCGCGCGGTTCGCGACCGAGCAGGGGCTCACGGAGCTCGACCCCGACCGACCGCTCGTGCTCGTGTGCCGCGTCGGCGCCCGCGCCGAGCACGCCGCGACGCTCGCGCGCGTCATGAGCGTGTTCCCGGGCTCGCACATCGTCTCGTTCGAGAAGACCGCCAAGACCGACAACCCTGAGCGCCGCGAGCGCCCCGTCGAGGAGCGCTCATGACCACCGTCGCACCGTTCAAGAACCAGCACCTCAGCTACAGC
>JAEYNO010000461.1 GCA_023412515.1 Actinomycetes bacterium | reverse complement strand
GTGCTGCGCGACGCGCGCCCCGTGCCCGTGCTCCAGGTGCACGGGCGGCGCGACGGCCTGCGCCCGGCCGCGTCCGCGGCGCTGCGCCCCGCGACCGCGCACGTGGCGGCCACGTACCGGTTCGAGCTGCTGCAGGACGCGGGCCACTACCTCACCGACCAGGCGCCCGAGCTCGTGGGCGAGCTGCTGGTCGACTGGCTCGCGGAGGCCGACACCCCGCGCTGAGCGACGCGACGCCGTCCCGGCCAGGTCACAGGCCAGGTCAGCCCTTGAGCATCGCCTCGGCCCGCACGGGGTCGGTCTCGCCGATCCCCGCCGAGGGGCACAGCGAGGCGACCGGGCACGCGCCGCACGCGGGCCGCCGCGCGAAGCACGTGCGCCGACCGTGGAAGATCAGGCGGTGCGAGGCCATGGTCCAGTCGCGGCGCTCCAGCAGAACGCCCAGCTCGGCCTCGATCACCACCGGGTCGTCGCTCGTCGTGTACCCCAGCCGGTGCGAGAGCCGCTGCACGTGCGTGTCGACGGTGATGCCCGGGACGCCGAACGCGTTGCCCAGCACGACGTTCGCGGTCTTGCGGCCCACGCCCGGCAGCGTCACGAGGTCCTCGAGGCGCGCGGGCACCTCGCCGTCGAACCGCTCCACGAGCGCGCGCCCGATGCCCGTGAGCGAGCGCGCCTTGGCGCGGAAGAACCCGGTGGGGCGCAGGACCTCCTCGAGCTCGCTCGGGTCGGCGCCCGCCATCGCCTCCGCGTCGGGCCACCGCGCGAACAGCCCCGGGGTCGTGAGGTTGACCCGCACGTCGGTGGTCTGGGCGGACAGCACGGTCGCGACGAGCAGCTCGAAGGGGTTCCGGAAGTCGAGCTCGCAGCGCGCGTCGGGGTAGCGCTCGGCCAGCACCCGGTCGATCCGTCGCGCGCGGCGCGTGCGCGCGAGCGGGGTCTCTGCACGGGTGGGCGCCATGCCTCGAGAGTAAAGCCCGTCACAGGCAAGCGTTCTCGTTGCTCCCAGCGGGTGAAGAGATCGGGTGATCCGTCGCGGAACGGTCAAGCCGGGGCCGCCGTCCGCCGAACCAGGGTCATGCCGTCCCGCGTCGAGCGACCGCTCCACGACCTGCGCCTGGAGCGTCGGGCGCTGCGCGCCGAGCGCGAGCTCGTGGCCTGGTGGCGGCGCGTGGTCCGGGCCCGGATCGACCTCGCCGTCGCCGGGGCCGCGGCTCCCGGGCCGCTCGGCGAGCAGGTCGCGTTCGCGCTGCCGCTCGAGGTCGCGCTCCAGGTGCCGCGGCCCGACGAGCTGCGCGCGACGCTCGGCGCGGGGACGACGGGGCACGACGTGGGAGCGCTTCCGCAGCTGCGTGCGCTCGACGTGCAGCTCGCGCGGTACGAGGCGGGCGTGCTGGAGGCGCTCGCCCGCACGACCTCGCGGCTGGTGGCGCACGTGGCGGCCGACCCGACCGCTGCGGTGCGACGCCGCACGCCCGCCGTCGAGGGCAGCTGAGGGGACGCCCGGTGGGCCCGCGGGCGCGCGGCGGGCCCCGGATGGGGCACACTGGCGGACGGGGCGTCCGGCCGTGAGCGTCGGACGCGATGCACGCCCGCGGTTCCGCGGGAAGAGGAGAAGGGACCGCCGTGGCGGAGGACATCGTGCTGACGGCACCGCTGTTCGCGGGCATGGACGAGGGGTCGTCGACCGCGCTGATCGCGTCGATGAAGGTCCTCGACGTCACGCGCGGCGAGGTGCTGTTCCACGAGGGCGAGCCGGGCGACCGGCTGTACCTCGTGCGGGACGGGAAGATCAAGCTCGGCCGCCGGTCGAACGACGGCCGCGAGAACCTGCTCGCCGTGCTCGGCCCGGGCGAGATGTTCGGCGAGCTGTCGCTGTTCGACCCGGGCCCGCGCACCGCGACCGCGACGGTCGTCGCCGACGCGGTCGTGCTCGAGCTCGGCCACCACGACCTCGTGGCGTGGCTCGCCGACAAGCCGACGGTCGCCGAGCACCTGCTGCAGGCGCTCGCGCGCCGGCTGCGGCGCACCAACGAGGCGCTCGCCGACCTCGTGTTCTCCGACGTGCCCGGACGCGTCGCGAAGGCGCTCCTGGACCTGTCCACGCGGTTCGGCCAGCCGGTCGACGAGGGCATCCGCGTCGCGCACGACCTCACGCAGGAGGAGCTCGCGCAGCTCGTCGGCGCGTCCCGCGAGACGGTGAACAAGGCGCTCGCGGACTTCGCCGCGCGCGGCTGGGTGCGCCGCGAGGGCCGCGCGGTCGTGCTGCTGGACGTCGACCGCCTGGAGCGCCGCGCGCGCTGACCCCGTGCACGACGAGGGGCCCGCATCCGCCGCCGGCGGACCGGGCCCCTCGTCGTGCGGCGTCCTCGACGCCGGTCGGCGTCAGGCCGTCTCGACGACCAGCTCGACCTCGACCGGCGAGTCCAGGGGAAGCACCGTGACACCGACCGCGGACCGCGCGTGCACGCCGACCTCGCCGAGCACGTCGTGCAGCAGGTGGCTCGCGCCGTTGACCACGGCGGGCTGCGCCGTGAAGTCCGCGTCGCTCGCGACGAACCCGACGACCTTGACGACGCGCGTGACGCGATCCAGGGCGGCGACGGGGTCGCCGCCCTCCTCCGCCGCGAGCAGCGCGCCGACGGCCGCGAGCGCGTTGAGGGCCGCCGTTCGCGCGAGGTCCGTGGCGGTCTCGACGTCGACGCCCGCGCCGACCTTGCCCGTGGCCGCGAGCGTTCCGGCGACGAACGGCAGCTGCCCCGAGGTCCACACGTGCGCACCGGAGCGCACGGCGGGGACGTAGGCGGCGACGGGTGCCGCGACGGCGGGCAGCGTCAGGCCGAGCTCGGCGAGGCGCCCCGCGACGCGCGACGTCGCCATCAGGCGCCCTTGGGCCGCTTGAGGTACGCCACGAGTCCCGCGTCGGGACCCTGGATCACCGTGACGAGCTCCCACCCGTCGGAGCCCCACTGGTCGAGGATCGCCTTGGTGGCGTGGATGATGAGCGGAACGGTCGCGTACTCCCACTGGGTCGCCATGCGCCCACCCTAGCCGCGGGCGACCTGGCACCGGCACCCCGCCGCGGGGCCGCACCGCCGCGACACGGCCGACGTGGTAGCGCTCACACGCCGAGGACGGCCATGTCGTCGGCGTCGACCAGCTCGGCCCGCCACGAGGCCACCTCGGGGCGGCGCCGCAGCAGCGCGCGACGCTCCCGCTCGGTCATGCCGCCCCACACGCCGAAGTCGGCGCGGCTGTCGAGCGCGTCGGCGAGGCACTCGAGCCGCACCGGGCACCGGTGGCACACCTCCCGCGCGTCGCGCTGCGCCGCTCCCTCGACGAACAGCGCGTCCGGAGCCACCTTGCCCTGACCGCACTGCGCCCGAGCCGTCCAGTGCCCGTCGTACACCTGCACCCCCTGCGCCCCCTGCCCTGCCACTGCCAACCTCCGCGTGTCGTCCCAGCGTGTCGCCGAAGGTACTGGCCCGCGGGCACCCCTGACGAGTCCCCGGAAGTGTCTTTCCACCGGACGGCCCCGTCCGGGTGTGCAGGTCCGGTGGAGGTGAGGCGCGCCGCAAGGAGCCGAGGGCCCGGGGCCAGGTGGCGCCGGTACCCTCACGGGTATGCCGAACCCTGCCCGCTCGCGTGGACGCCAGGTCAACGCCGCCCAGGCGCTGGCGCTGCTCCTCTCCTTCGTCCTCGTCGCCGGGATCGGCGGCCTGCTCACGGCGGGCCTGGTGCTGCCCGGCGTCGCGGCCGCCAACGGCGTCACCACGATGTCCGCGACGGCGTTCGACGAGGTGCCCAGCGAGCTCGAGCAGCAGCCCCTGCCGCAGAAGTCCGAGATCCTCGCGGCCGACGGCACGCTCCTCGCGACGTTCTTCTACCAGAACCGCGTGGTCGTGCCGCTGAGCGAGATCGCGCCGATCATGCAGAAGGCGGTCGTCGCGGTCGAGGACCGCCGGTTCTACGAGCACGCGGGCGTCGACCCGCAGGGCATGCTCCGCGCGGCGATGGCCACGCTCGCCGGCGGCGACGGCGGCGGCGCGTCGACGCTCACGCAGCAGTACGTCAAGAACGTCTTCGTCGACGCCGCGCTGCGCGCCGAGACCAAGGAGGAGCGCGAGCGGCTCACGCGCGAGGCGCAGGAGAGCGAGGGCCTGCCGGGCATCGCGCGCAAGCTGCGCGAGGCGAAGATCGCCATCACGCTCGAGAAGAACATGTCGAAGGACGAGATCCTCGAGAAGTACCTCAACATCGCCGCCTTCGGGTCCTCGGTGTACGGGGTCGAGTCCGCCGCCCAGTACTACTTCGGGATCCCCGCGAGCCAGCTCAACTACCTGCAGGCCGCGACCATCGCGGGCATCACGCAGTCGCCGGCGAAGTGGGACCCGGTCGGCGCGGCCTCGCAGACCGACGAGCAGCGCCAGCAGCGCTACGCGACCTCCCAGACCCGCCGCGACCGCGTGCTGCGCGACATGCACCGCGAGGGCTTCATCACGCAGGAGGAGCTCGACGCCGGCCTGGCGACGCCCGTGCAGGACACGCTCAACGTGCAGCCGCTGCGGCAGGGGTGCATGACGGCCGGCGACGCGGTTCCCGGGTCCGGGTTCTTCTGCGACTACGTCACCAAGGTCATCGGGAACGACCCCGTCTTCGGCGAGACCGCGGCCGAGCGCACCGACACGCTCTACCGCGGCGGGCTCACGATCACGACCACGCTGGTGCCGGGCGAGCAGGCCATCGCCGACGCCGAGGTGAAGAACGGCGTGCCGGTCGACGACCCGTCGGGCGTGGGCTCGGCCATCACGGCCGTCGAGCCGGGCACGGGCAAGATCACGGCGATGGCGCAGAACCGCACGTACTCGGCGCTGCGCGACCAGGGCGACCGCGAGACGTCGGTGAACTACAACACCAGCTACCAGTACGGCGGGTCGGGCGGCTTCGCCCCGGGCTCGACGTTCAAGGTGTTCACGCTGCTCGAGTGGCTCAAGCAGGGGCACGCGCTGCAGGAGACGGTCAACGGTACGCGGCTGAAGTACAACAACAGCGAGTTCACGGCGTCGTGCACCGGACGGCTGACGGGGCCCTACGCCTTCGGCAACTCCGAGAACGGTCGCGCGATCAACCAGACCGTCATCGACGCGACGAAGAACTCGGTCAACTCCGCGTACATCGCGATGGCCCAGCAGCTCGACCTGTGCAACATCATGCAGGGCGCCGCGGACCTCGGCGTGACCCGCGCCGGCAACCCGAACGCGAATGACGCCGACGGCCGCCCGATGGGCAACGTGCCGTTCAGCCCGTACCCGTCGTCCGTCCTCGGCACCAACTCGACGTCGCCGCTGCAGATGGCGGCCGCCTACGCGACGTTCGCGGCGAACGGCACCTACTGCAAGCCGATCGCGATCACGAGCATCGTCGACTCGACGGGCGCCGAGCTCCCGGTGCCCAGCGCGGACTGCCGCGCCGGGGCCATCGACCCCAAGTACGCGTCGGCCATCAACTTCGCGCTGAGCAACGTCTGGACCGGCACCGGCAAGGACATCGCCAAGCCGTCGTTCCCCGCCGCGGGCAAAACCGGCACCACCTCGAGCAACGAGTACAACTGGTTCGTCGGCTACACGCCGCTGCGCGCCACCGCGGTCTGGGTCGGGTTCCCGGGCGAGATGCGTTCGATGGGCGGCCAGGTCATCAACGGCAAGCGGTACAGCCGCGGCCCGTACGGCTCGTCGATCGCCGGGCCGACGTGGAGCCGGTTCATGACGCAGGCGCTCGCGAGCGCCCCCAACCCCGGGTTCTCGGACGCCGGCGACCGCGAGGTCTTCGGTGAGCGCGTCTCCGTGCCGTCCGTCGTCGGCCGGTCGGAGGCCGACGCGCGCGGTGCGCTCGAGCGCGCCGGGTTCCGTGTCTCCGTCGCGGGTGAGCAGGTCGCGTCGCCGTACCCCGCCGGGACGGTCGCGCAGCAGTCGGCGTCCACCGCCACCCGCGGCGCGTCGATCACGCTGACGCTGTCCAACGGGCAGCCGCCCGCACCCGACCCGGCCGCACCGGGCGGCGGGCAGGCCCCCGGAGCCCCCGCCCCCGGGCCGGGCGGCAAT
>JAEYNO010000401.1 GCA_023412515.1 Actinomycetes bacterium | reverse complement strand
GCCCGGCACCGGCGGTCGCGAGCACGCGCTCGGCCAGCGTGCGGATCGCTGCGCGCAGCGGCGCCGTCCCGATCGGCCCGGACGGCGCGAGCGCCATCGGCACCTCGGCGAACGGCGCCGTCCCGCGGGCGCGCGTCTCCTCGACCAGCAGCACGTCCCGCACGCGGCCGCCCGTGCCCTCGGCGGCGACGTCGAGCACGGTCATGCGGTCGCACCAGCCGCGCGGCCCGTCGACGGACGTCTTGAGCCCGTCGGGCAGCGGCGGGTCGTACAGCCCGACGGCCGACGCCCCGGCCCGCAGGTCGCTGCCGGGCTCGAGCCGCCCGACCATCCGCAGCACGCGCCGCTCGACCTTCTTGCCCGCGGGCAGGTGCCAGTCCTGCACGACCTCGACCGCGCCCGGGCGGTCCGCGAGCAGCACGTTGCGCCGCTCGGTCCAGTCGCTCGGGTGCGCGCCCAACCGGTCGAAGTGACCCCACCAGTACGGCTTGTCCTCGCGCTGGTGGTAGCGCAGCGCGGCGCCGACGAGCGCGACGGCCTGCCGCGCGGGCGTGCGCACGACGCCCTCGCCCGGGCCCGGGCCGGCGAGGTCGAGGAGCGCGTCCTCGAGCGGGTCGGGGGCCGCGAGCTCGGCGGCGCGCGCGGCGGCCTGCTCGTCGAGCACGACGGCGCGCGACGGCGCCACGCCCGCCTCGGCCAGGCGCGCGAGCAACCAGTCGCGCAGCCCGAGCGTCGAGTCGCAGTCGTAGTGGTTGTAGACCTCGATGGCGCGCACGCGCTCGGCCCACTCGTCGAGGCGGCCCGCGTCGCGCGCCGCGACGGCCTCGGCGTACTCGACGATCGAGTCGGCGGCCGTCGTCACGCCGTCGCCGCGGCCCGTGGCCATGTACAGCGGCTCGAGCTTCTTCAACGAGTACGACCGCTGACCCGTGCGCACCCCCGCCTTGACCGCCGCGTACAGGTCGACGAGCACGCCCTCGCGCAGCAGCGCGTCGACCTCCGCCTCGCCCTCGCCGTGCCGGGCCGCGAGCCGCCGCAGCGCGGTCTTCTCGTACGGCGCGTAGTGGTAGACGTGCAGGCCGGGGTGCCGCGCGCGGCGCTCGGCCAGGTAGTCGAGGAACGCGCGCAGCGCGACCCGCTCGGCGGCGCGGTCGTGCGCCCAGAACGCGACGAACGGCGCGTCGGCCCCGGGCGCGGGCGGCGCCTCGACGAGGCCGAACAGGTACTCCAGGCCCCACGCGTCGGGATCGCCCGCGAGCGCCGGGTCGTACCAGAGCGGGTCGCCCTCGAAGTCGAAGAACACGTCGCCCGGGTCGGCGGGCGGCAGCAGCGCGGCCACCTTCTCGGGCCGGTCGAGCACGGCGGGCACGGTCGTCGGGTGCGCCGGGTCGGGGTTGGTCCGCTCCTGCTCGAGCTGCAGCCGCGCCTGCAGCCGCACGCGCGCGAGCACGTCCGGGCTCAGGCCGTCGACCTCGAGGTCGTCGGGCGTGGCGGCCAGCGCGTCGACCGTGTCGACGCCCGCGGCCCGCAGCGCCGCGGACTGCCGCTCGTACACGCCGTGCACGAGCATGACGTCGCGCCGCGCCTCGAGCGCCGCGACGCACAGCGAGCAGCGCCCGCACGCGACGTACCGCGGGTCGCCCCACCGCGCCGGGCCGCCCTCGGCGACGTGCTCGTCGAGCACGTGCTGCAGCCGCGCGCGGCGCTCGCGGTACACGGGCACGAGGTCCGCGACCGCGTGCCGCGTGACGGCGCCGTCGCCCAGCACGAGCTCGACGTCGCGCGCGACCGGCAGGCCCGCGGCCGCGAGCTGGTCCGCGTAAGCCGCCACCTGCAGCAGCGCGGTCGGCTGCGCGTTGCGCGCGAGCTTGGCGTCGCGCACCGACCACGCGCCGTCGTCCTGCCGGACCACGAAGTCGGCACGCCCGACGAACCTGCCGTCGAAGAACGCGGCCTGGTGCACGACGTCCGCGGTCGTGAGCCGGTCGAGCGTCGTGGCGTGCGCCGCCGCGAGGTGCGCGCGGGACCCGGGGTCGCGCGTCGGGGGGACCTGCGCGAGGCCGCCGGTGCGTCCCGGCTCCCACCGGCCGTACCGGGCGAGCAGGCCGCGCAGCACGCGCTGCTCGTGCTCGTCGCCCAGGTGGGACACGCGCGCGAGCATCGCGTCCGCGTCGGGCTCGGCGGCGGGGCCGCGGCCGAGCCGCGCGTCGAGCCCGCGCAGGACCGCGTGCTCGCAGGCCGCGGCGGCCGTCAGGTCGCTCGCCGAGTACGCCAGGGTGCCGTCGTCGAGCAGGATCACACCGGCAGGCTACGGGCCCCCACCCACGCGGTCCGCGACCGACGGCGCGGGCGTCCGCACGCCCGTCGTCACCCGAGCCCCTGCACCCACCCCGCCGCACCCCCTCGCGCGCACCCCCACTCGCACCACCTCGCCGACGGACAGCGTCCCGGCCCGACGGACACGCGCACGCGGGTGTCCGTCGGACCGTATGACTGTCCGTCGGCGTCGAGGGGGCGGGGAGGGGTAGGGCGAGGGGGAGGGCGAGGGGAGCGGGGCGGGGAGGGGCGAGTCAGCGGCCCGCGAGCGCGGCGGATCGGGGTCCCGAGATGCCTCGTCGCGGCGACCGGCCGACGATGGGGCATGGCCGACCAGACGACACCCCAGGACCCGACCACCCAGCACCCCGACCCCGACACGCAGACCGCCGAGCAGATCCCGCACCCCGGGCGCACCGACGACATGCGCAAGGAGCCCGACCACGGCGAGGAGTCGTACGTCGGCTCCGGGCGCCTCGAGGGCCGTCGCGCGCTGATCACGGGCGGCGACTCCGGCATCGGCCGCGCGGTCGCGATCGCGTTCGCGCGCGAGGGCGCCGACGTCGCGATCTCCTACCTCCCGGAGGAGGAGGACGACGCGCGCGAGACGCTGCGCTGGATCGAGCAGGCGGGCCGCCGCGGGCTGCTGCTGCCCGGCGACATCCGCGACGAGGAGCTGGCCCGCTCGCTGCCCGGGCGCGTCGTCGACGAGCTCGGCGGGCTCGACGTGCTCGTCAACAACGCCGCCTACCAGATGGCCCAGACCGGCGGCCTCGCGGACATCACCACCGAGCAGCTCGACCGCGTCCTCAAGACCAACGTGTACGCGATGTTCTGGATCACGCAGGCCGCGCTGCCGCACCTGACGGCGGGCGCGACGATCGTCAACACGTCGTCGATCCAGGCGTTCGACCCGAGCCCCGGCCTGCTCGACTACGCGTCGACCAAGGCCGCGATCGTCAACTTCACGAAGGGCCTCGCGGCGCAGCTCGCCGAGGACGGGATCCGCGTCAACGCCGTGTGCCCCGGGCCCATCTGGACGCCGCTGATCCCCGCGACGATGAACGCCGACAAGGTCGAGGACTTCGGCTCCGACACGCCGCTGGGCCGCGCGGGGCAGCCGGCCGAGCTCGCGCCCGCGTACGTCTTCCTCGCGTCGCAGGAGTCGAGCTACGTCACGGGCGACCGGATCCTCGTGACGGGCGGGCGGTCCTGATGCGCGTCGTCGTGGTGGGCGGGCACGGCAAGATCGCGCGGCTGCTGGCGCCGCTGCTGGTGGGGCGCGGCGACGTCGTCGTGCCGCTCGTGCGGCGGCAGGAGCACGCCGATGAGCTCGCGGAGCTCGGCGCGCAGCCCGCGCTGCTCGACCTCGAGGCGTCCGACGCCGATGCGTTCGCGCAGGTCATGGCCGGTGCGGACGCGGTCGTCTTCGCGGCCGGGGCGGGCGCCGACGGCCGGGTCGAGCGCAAGCGCACGGTCGACCTGGAGGGCTCGCTGAAGTCCCAGGAGGGTGCGCGTCGCGCGGGCGTGCGGCGGTTCGTGCAGGTGTCCGCGATGGGCGTCGACGAGCCCGTCGGCGACGACGCGGGCGAGGTGTGGGCCGCGTACGTGGCCGCCAAGCGCGACGCCGACGCGGCGCTGCGCGGCACCGACCTCGCGTGGACGATCCTGCGCCCCGGTGCGCTGACCGACGACCCCGGCACCGGGCGCGTGACGCTCGCCGACCGGGCCGAGCGCGGCGAGGTGCCGCGCGCCGACGTCGCGGAGGTGATCGCGGCCGTGCTGGCCGACGACGCGACGGCAGGTCACCAGTGGGAGCTGGTCGGCGGGGACACCCCGGTCGCCGACGCCCTCGCGCGCGCCGCCGCCTGACGGCACGCCGGGGCGAGCCCGCCGCCCCGTCCCTCCTCGCGCCGGGGTGCGCACTCGTCGACGGACAGCCTCGCGGCACGACGGACAGGGGCACGCACCTGTCCGTCGTGCCGTACGCCTGTCCGTCGGCGGATGGCCTGTCCGTCGACGGATGGCGGGGACCGGCCCGCCGGGGGTGGGGTGGCGGGTGACCCGACGCGCGCGGTGCCCGGGTGCGCGCCGTCGATCGGTCAGCGGCGGCGGACCAGGGGGAGCAGCGCGGCGGCCGTGCCGAGCAGGCCGAGCGCGAGGAGCACGCCCAGACC
>JAEYNO010000364.1 GCA_023412515.1 Actinomycetes bacterium | reverse complement strand
GCGGCGTCCTGCGCCGCCGCGGGCATCGTCGCGGCCAGCCGCGACGTGAGCGTCGCGACGACGACGGCCGAGCCGATGACGCCACCCACCTGGCGCGTCGTGTTGAACGCGCCGGCCCCCGCACCCGCGGTGCGCTGGTCGAGCCCCGAGGTCGCGAGGCTCGCGAGCGGCGAGAACACCAGGCCGGTGCCGACGCCGAACAGCACCATCGGCAGCACGAGGCGCCACACGGCGACGCCCGGCTGCACCTGCGTCGCGAGGATCCCGATCGCGACGGCGAGCGTCGCGAAGCCGCTGAACGCGACCCACTTGCCGGGCACGCGGTCCGACAGGCGGCCCGCGAACGGCGCGATGACGCCCGACAGCAGCGACCCGGGCAGGCCGACGAGCGCGGCGTGCAGCGGCGACAGGCCCAGGACCTGCTGCAGGTACAGCGTGAACGGGAAGAAGATCCCCGTCATCGCGAACGTCACGGCGGCACCCGCGACGTTCGCGAGCGAGAAGTTGCGGTGCACGAAGAGCCGCAGCGGCAGCAGCGCGTCGTCGCCGCGGTGACGCTGCCACAGCAGGAACGCGCCCGACACGAGCACGCCCGCGCCGACGACGCCCCACACGGTCACGGGGCCGACGATCGTGCCCCAGTCGTACGCCTCGCCCTCCTGCAGGCCGAAGACCAGCAGCGTGAGCCCGACGACCGACAGCACGACGCCGACGCCGTCGAGCGAGCGCGCGTGGGTCGGCAGCACGGGCAGCTGGCGGAACGACAGCCACAGCGCGACCGCGCCGACGGGCACGTTGACGTAGAAGATCCACTCCCAGCCGACCGTCTCGACGAGCAGGCCGCCGAGCACCGGGCCGGTGATGGTCGCGACGCCCGCGACCGAGCCCCACACGCCCATCGCGGCGCCGCGCTGCTGCGGCGGGAAGACGCGCGTGATCATGGCCATGGTCTGCGGCGTCATGAGCGCGCCACCCACGCCCTGCACGGCGCGCGCGGCGATGAGCCACCCGACCGAGCCGGAAAGGCCGCACGCGAGCGACGCGAGCGTGAAGATCACCAGGCCCGTGACGAAGACGGGCCGCGGGCCGTACCGGTCGCCGAGGCGCCCGGTGACGAGCAGCAGCACGGCGAACGTCAGCAGGTAGGCGCTGTTGACCCACCCGACGGTGACGAGGCTCGCGCCGAACGCGTCCTGGAGGGTGGGGACGGCGATGTTCACGATGGTCGTGTCGACCATGATCATGAAGAAGCCGAGGCACAGGGGCGGCAGCACGCTCCAGGGGCTGCGACCGCGCAGGTCGACGAGGGGCTGGGTCACGGGGTGCTCCGGGTGTCGGTGGCCGCGAGACGACGGGCGCGCGCGGCGAGGAAGTCGGGGGGCGGGGGCCCGCCCCACGCGAGGGTGCCGTCGGCGAGGTCGCGCAGGACGTCGTCCAGCCAGGCGATCTCCGCCGTCAGCAGGGCGAGCTCGCGCTCGCCGTCGAGCACGAACCGGCGCGGGAGACCCTCGCCGCGGACTCGGTCGATGCGGGTGCGCAGCTCCGCGAGGCGCGCGGCCTCGCGGTCGCGCCGCGCCCGGAGGGCGGTGGCGACGTCGTCGGCGGGCAGGCGCCACGCGTGCGCCAGGCCGACGGGGAAGTCCGGGAGCGCGGGACGCTCCTCGGCCAGGTGGGCGGTGATCGCCGGGGCGAGCGCGGCGTGCCCGGCGGGCGTCGCGCGGTAGGTGGTGCGCTCGGGGCGGTTGCCCGCGCGCTCGGTGCCGACGGCCTCGACGAGGCCGTCGCGCTCGAGCCGGTCGACCGCGTGGTAGACGGCGCCGGGGTTGACGCGCACGAGTCGGTCGTCGCCGCGCTCGACGAGCGTCTGGAAGACGTCGTACGGGTGGCGGGGCTGCTCGGCGAGCAGCGCGAGGACGACCACCGTGACGGCGGTCGGCGTGCGCGACATGGGTGTGCTCCGAGGTGCGGGGGTGACGGGCCGGGGCCCGCTGGCGGTCCGTGGGTGGGACCTCGGTCCTTGCTCCCGCCGGAACATTACGCCTGGAACAATGCTCCGTCGAGCCGGGGACCGGGTGACGTCGCGCACGCACGAGGGGCGTCGCCCCGGCCGGGTTGACGCCCCTCGTGGGCGGGACGGACGACGTCAGGCGTCGATGCCCTCGAACAGCTCGGTGACCAGCGCCGCGACCGGCGAGCGCTCCGACCGCGTGAGCGTGACGTGCGCGAACAGCGGGTGCCCCTTGAGCGCCTCGATGACCGCCGCGACGCCGTCGTGCCGCCCGACGCGCAGGTTGTCGCGCTGCGCGACGTCGTGCGTGAGCACCACGCGCGACGACTGCCCGATGCGCGAGAGCACCGTGAGCAGCACGTTGCGCTCGAGCGACTGCGCCTCGTCGACGATCACGAACGCGTCGTGCAGCGAGCGGCCCCGGATGTGCGTGAGCGGCAGCACCTCGAGCAGGTCGCGGTCGATGATCTCCTCGACGACCTCCTTCCCGACCACCGCGCCGAGCGTGTCGAAGACGGCCTGCGCCCACGGGCTCATCTTCTCGGCCGAGTCCCCCGGGAGGTAGCCCAGGTCCTGGCCGCCGACCGCGTAGAGCGGGCGGAAGACCATGACCTTGCGGTGCTGCCGCCGCTCGAGCACGGCCTCGAGGCCCGCGCACAGCGCGAGCGCCGACTTGCCGGTGCCCGCGCGCCCGCCGAGCGACACGATGCCGATCGCCTCGTCGAGCAGCAGGTCGATCGCGACGCGCTGCTCGGCCGAGCGCCCGTGCAGCCCGAACACGTCCTGGTCGCCGCGGACCAGCTGCACGTGCTTGTCGGCCGTGACGCGCCCGAGCGCCGACCCGCGCGGGCTGTGCAGCACGAGGCCCGTGTGGCAGCGCAGGTCGGTCGGGCTGCCCGTGAGCGTGGACCCGGCGGCCGGCGGCGCGACGTCGGCGAGCGCGAGCGACTCGTGCTCCCACAGGTCGGCCATCTGCTGCTCGGTGAGGTCGAGCGCGTCCATGCCGGTCCAGCCCGAGTCGACCGCGAGCTCGGCGCGGTACTCCTCGGCGTCCAGCCCGACCGCGGACGCCTTGACGCGCATCGGCAGGTCCTTGGAGACCACCACGACGCGCTGCCCCGCGGCGGCCAGGTTGGCCGCGACCGCGAGGATCCGGGTGTCGTTGTCGCCGAGCCGGAACCCCGCGGGCAGCACCTGCGGGTCCACGTGGTTGAGCTCGACGCGCAGCGTGCCGCCCACGTCGGTGACGGGCACGGGCGCGTCCAGGCGGCCGTGCTCGACCCGCAGGTCGTCGAGCAGGCGCAGCGCGCTGCGCGCGAAGTACCCCAGCTCGGCGTGGTGGCGCTTGGCTTCGAGCTCGGTCACGACGACGACCGGCAGGACGACGTCGTGCTCCGCGAACCGCAGGAGCGCCCGCGGGTCGGACAGCAGGACGGACGTGTCGAGCACGTACGTGAGACGTCCGGACGGGGAGCCGGGCGCCCCGGGCGACCCCGGTGCGGTGGTCGCGGGTGCGGTGCCCAGGTCGTGCTGCGAGGTGCGGTCCACGGCAGGCTCCCCTCGGGCGCGTCAGCGCCGGTGCGGGTGCCGCCCTCGGGCGCGTCGCGCCGGGGCGCGCACGGGCCGTCGGACGGCTGCGGGACGGGTCGGCCGGCCGGGGGCCGGGTCCGGCCCCCCGTCGCGGAGCGGTTGCTCCATGGGCTGGCCTCCCGGGGACGACGGGCGTCGTCCTCGGTCGCGAACGTAACCCCGGTCACAGCCCGCGTCGTGCACATCCGCGCGCGTCGCGGCAGATGTCACGCGCCGTTCACCTGACGTCCCGTCGCGCGTCTCCGGGCCGGCGATGACCTCGCAGGTCAGCGCCCGAGCCGCCGCTGCCGCTGGCTGTAGGCCCGCACCGCACGGAGGAAGTCGACACGCCGGAAGTCCGGCCAGTAGGCGTCGCAGAAGTAGAACTCCGAGTGCGCCGACTGCCACATGAGGAACCCGCCGAGCCGCTGCTCGCCCGACGTGCGGATCACGAGGTCGGGGTCGGGCTGACCCTTGGTGTAGAGGTGCTGCGCGATGTGCTCGACGTCGAAGGCCTCGGCGAGCTCGTCGAGGCTCGCACCCGCCTCGGCGTGCATGCGCAGGAACGAGCGCACGGCGTCGGCGATCTCGCGGCGCCCGCCGTACCCGACGGCGACGTTGACGTGCAGGCCTCGCACGTCGGCCGTGGAGTCCTGCGCGGCCTTGAGCGCCGACGCGGTGCGGTCGGGCAGCATGTCGAGCGCGCCCACGGCCTGCACGCGCCAGCGCCGCTCCGCCGCGAGCTCGCCGACGACGTCCTCGATGACGCGCAGCAGGTGCTCGAGCTCCTCGGGGTCGCGCGCGAGGTTGTCGGTCGAGAGCATCCACAGCGTCACGACCTCGACGCCCACGTCCTCGCTCCACTGCAGGACGTCGCCGATCTTGTCGGCCCCGCGCCGGTGGCCCGTGGCCGAGGACAGGCCGCTGTCGCGCGCCCAGCGCCGGTTGCCGTCGAGGATCACGCCGATGTGCCGCGGCACCCGGTCGGGGTGCAGCGACGCCGCGAGGCGTCGCTCGTACAGGCCGTAGAGCGGGTGCGGCAGGCGCACGCGTAGCCTCCTCGTGGCGGTCGTTCGACGGCGCCCACGGTACTCGCCGGAGGGCGCGCCGAGGGCACGGCTCACGTCGACACCGCTACCTACGGACGCGTAACCTACGGTGACGTAGGTCTCGAGCGACGAAGGCGGCACCCGACGCATGAGCACTCCCCCGGCCCACGACGCGCACCCCGCGCGCCCCGGACGCGGCACTCCCGACCAGCCCCGCCGCAGCGACCACCCCGTGTCCCGCGCGGCCGACGCCGTCGGCGACGCGGTCGAGCAGGTCGTCGAGGCGGTCAAGCCGCGGCTGCGCGGCTGGATCCACGCGGGCGTCGCCCCGGTCGCGCTCGTCGCCTCGGCCGTGCTCGTCGTGCTCTCGCCGACCCCCGCCGCCCGCTGGGCCAACGTCGTCTTCGGGCTGTCGGCGGTCATGCTGTTCGGGACCAGCGCCGTCTACCACCGCGGCACGTGGTCGCCGCGCGTGGCGGGCGTGCTGCGCCGCCTCGACCACACCAACATCTTCCTCATCATCGCCGGCACGTACACGCCGCTCGCGGTGCTGCTGCTGCCGCCGCCGACCGCGCGCACGCTGCTGCTCGTCGTGTGGTCCGGCGCGCTCGTCGGGCTGCTCGCGCGCGTCTTCTGGCTGGGCGCGCCCCGGTGGGTCTACGTGCCGATCTACCTCGCGCTCGGCTGGGTGGCCGTCGGCTTCATGCCGCAGTTCTGGACCTCGGGCGGCCCCGCGGTCGTGTGGCTCATCGCGGGCGGCGGCCTCGCGTACACCGTCGGCGCCGTGGTCTACGGGCTCAAGCGCCCGAACCCGAGCCCGCGCTGGTTCGGGTTCCACGAGATCTTCCACGCGCTCACGGTCGTGGGCTACACGTGCCACTTCGTGGCCGTCGCGATCGCGACCGCGCACGCCGCCTGACGCCCCGCCCCGCCCGGCGGGCGTACCGCCCGACGACGGGACGGCTCAGCCCCGCGGCACGACCGCGTAGCGCCGGTGCACCAACGAGGGCACCCGCTCGCGCACGGCCGCGATCCCCGCGGCGTCGAGGTCGACCGTCCGCACCTGCGGCGTCTCGTCGAGCTCCAGGCCCACCACGCCGTCCGGTCCGACGACGAGCGACCGACCGACCACGCCCCGCCCCGCCTGGCCGACCGCGACCACGGCCGCCGTGCTCTCGATCGCGCGCGCGACCGCGAGAGCGCGCCACTGCATGGCCTTGAGGTCGCCCGCGACCCACGCGGCCGGCACCACGAGCACGTCGGCGCCCGCGTCGACCAGGCGCCGCGCGGACTCCGGGAACCGCAGGTCGTAGCAGGTCAGGACGCCCAGCCGCAGGCCCGCGACGTCGAGCACGAGCGGCGGGGCGTCCGCCGGGCCCGGCGCGAGCCGCTCGGACTCGCGGTGCCCGAACGCGTCGTACAGGTGCACCTTGCGGTAGACGCCCGCGACCTCGCCGCTCGCGTCCACGCCCACCACGGCGTTGACCGCGCGCGGCCGGCCGTCGGGTCCCGGCTCGCCGCCCGGCAGCGTCGAGCCCGCGAGGACGGCGCACCCGCCACGCCGTGCCTCGGCGCGCAGCATCGTCACGAACGGCCCGTCGAGCGGCTCCGCGAGGTCGACGCCCACGCCGCGCGGGTCGTACGCCGACGCGTACTCGGGCAGCACCGCCACGTCGGCGCGCACCCGCGCCGCCGTGCGCAGCGC
>JAEYNO010000043.1 GCA_023412515.1 Actinomycetes bacterium | reverse complement strand
GCGTCGGCCGTCGCGCGCGCCGCGGCGGCCTCGAGCCGCGCGAGCTCGGCGTCCGCGGTGGCTCCCGCGAGTGCGTCCGACGACCTGCCCGACGACGACGGCGTGCTGTCCGACATGACGTGATCCTAGGGACGAACCGGGCGTCGCGCCGGTCCGGGCGCGCCGCGCGGCGCCGGGCGGCCGTGCGGCGTCGATAGGATTCCCGGGTGAGCGACCAGTCCCCGAACCCGACCCCCGACGACGTCCCGTTCCGCTACACCGCCGCCCTCGCGCAGGAGATCGAGCTGCGCTGGCAGGACGAGTGGGACCGGCGCGGCACGTTCCACACGCCCAACCCGGTCGGGTCGCTCACCGACGGCGCCGGCCGGCACGCCGCGCCGGGCTCGCGCGCGTTCTTCGTCATGGACATGTTCCCGTACCCGTCGGGCGCGGGCCTGCACGTGGGGCACCCCCTGGGGTACATCGCGACCGACGTGGTCGGTCGCTACCGGCGCATGTGCGGCGACAACGTGCTGCACGCGCTCGGCTTCGACGCGTTCGGCCTGCCCGCCGAGCAGTACGCGGTGCAGACCGGGCAGCACCCGCGCGTGACGACCGAGGCGAACATCGCGATCATGCAGCGCCAGCTGCGCCGGCTGGGCCTCGCGCACGACCCGCGCCGCTCGTTCGCGACGATCGACCCCGAGTACGTGCGCTGGACGCAGTGGATCTTCCTGCAGATCTTCCAGTCCTGGTACGACGAGGACGCCGTGCGCCCCGACGGCGGCACCGGGCGCGCGCGCCCGATCGCCGAGCTGGTCGCCGAGTACGAGGCCGGCACGCGCGCGCTGCCCGCCGACGTCGAGGGCGTCACGCCGGGCGCGACGTGGGCGGACCTCGACGCCGCGACCCGCCGCCGCGTGATCGACTCGCGCCGCCTGGCGTACCTGTCCGACACGCCCGTGAACTGGGCGCCCGGGCTGGGCACCGTCCTGGCCAACGAGGAGGTCACGTCGGAGGGCCGCTCCGAGCGCGGCAACTTCCCCGTCTTCCAGCGCAACCTGCGCCAGTGGAACATGCGGATCACGGCGTACGCCGACCGCCTGACCGACGACCTCGAGCGCATCGACTGGCCCGAGAAGGTCAAGTCGATGCAGCGGCACTGGATCGGCCGCTCGACGGGTGCGCGCGTGCGCTTCGCGGTGCAGGGCGGCGAGCAGGTCGAGGTCTTCACGACGCGCCCGGACACGCTGTTCGGCGCGACGTTCCTCGTGGTCGCGCCCGAGCACGCGCTGCTCGACGAGGTGCCCGCCGCGTGGCCCGACGGCACGTCGAGCGCGTGGACCGGCGGGCACGCGACCCCGTCCGACGCGGTCGCCGCCTACCGCGCGCAGGCCGCCGCCAAGACGGCGCGCGAGCGCCAGCAGGACGCGGGCCGCAAGACCGGCGTCTTCACGGGCCACCTCGCCGTCAACCCCGTGAACGGCGAGCTGCTGCCCGTCTTCACCGCCGACTACGTGCTCATGGGCTACGGCACCGGCGCGATCATGGCCGTGCCGGGCGGCGACGAGCGCGACTTCCAGTTCGCGGAGGCCTTCGGGCTGCCGGTGGTCTACACGGTCGACGCGCCCGAGGGCACGCCGCCCGGCGCGCGCACGCACGACGGCCTCGTCGTCGGCTCGTCCAACGACGAGATCAGCCTCGACGGGCTCGACGTCGCGCAGGCCAAGGAGCGCATCATCGCGTGGCTCGAGGCCAAGGGCGTCGGCGAGCGCACCGTCACGTACCGCCTGCGCGACTGGCTGTTCAGCCGGCAGCGCTACTGGGGCGAGCCGTTCCCCGTCGTCTACGACGAGGACGACACGCCCATCGCGCTGCCCGACTCGGCCCTGCCCGTCGAGCTGCCCGAGGTCCCCGACTTCTCGCCGCGCACCTACGACCCCGACGACGCGGACTCCGAGCCCGAGCCGCCGCTGGGCCGCAACACCGACTGGCTGCACGTCGAGCTCGACCTGGGCGACGGGCCCAAGACCTACCGGCGCGACGCCAACACCATGCCCAACTGGGCGGGCTCGTGCTGGTACCACCTGCGCTACCTCGACCCGCACGCCGACGACCGCCTGGTCGACCCCGCGCTCGAGGAGTACTGGATGGGCCCGGGCCACGGCGCGCAGCCCGCGGGCTCGCCCGGCGGCGTCGACCTGTACGTCGGCGGCGTCGAGCACGCCGTGCTGCACCTGCTGTACGCGCGGTTCTGGCACAAGGTCCTCTACGACCTGGGCCACGTCCGCAGCGCGGAGCCGTTCCACAAGCTGTTCAACCAGGGCTACATCCAGGCCTACGCGTACACCGACGAGCGCGGCGTGTACGTCCCCGCGGCCGAGGTCGTCGAGGACGAGGCGTCGCCCACGGGCTTCACGTGGGACGGGCAGCCCGTCAACCGCGAGTACGGCAAGATCGGCAAGTCGCTGAAGAACGCCGTGTCGCCCGACGAGATGTACGAGGCGTACGGCGCCGACACGCTGCGCGTCTACGAGATGTCGATGGGTCCGCTCGACCTGTCCCGCCCGTGGGAGACGCGCGCGGTCGTCGGGGCGCAGCGCTTCCTGCAGCGGCTGTGGCGCAACGTCGTCGACGAGACGACGGGCGAGCTCGTGGTGAGCGACGACGCGCCGTCCGCCGAGACGCTGCGCGTGCTGCACCGCACGATCGCTGACGTCCGCGAGGACATGGAGGCGATGCGCATCAACACGGCGATCGCCAAGCTCATCGTCCTCAACAACCACCTGACGACGCTCGAGCGCGCCCCCCGGGAGGCCGTCGAGGCGCTCGTCGTCATGACGGCGCCGGTCGCGCCGCACGTCACCGAGGAGCTGTGGGCCCGCCTGGGCCACGACGAGTCGGTCGTGCACGCGTCGTTCCCGCAGGCCGACCCGCAGCACCTCGTCGAGGACACGGTCACGTGCGTGTTCCAGGTGCAGGGCAAGGTCCGCGGGCGCGCCGAGGTGCCGACGTCGGCGACGGACGACGCGCTGCGCGAGCTCGCGCTCGCCGACGAGGGCGTGCAGCGCGCGCTCGCCGGGCGCGACGTGCGCACGGTCGTCGTCCGGGCGCCGAAGCTCGTCAACGTGGTGCCGGCCTGACCGGCACGCCGGGGGGCGCCGCGCCGGTGCCGCGCGTCGCGGTCGTGACGGACTCGACCGCGGCGCTCCCGCCCGCGCTCGCCGCACAGGTCGGGCTGCACGTCGTCCCGCTCGACGTCAGCGTCGACGGCGCGCGCTACGTGGAGGGTGTCGACGTGACGCCCGAGCAGCTGCTGCAGGCGCTCGAGCGGGGCGCGAAGGTGACGACGTCGCAGCCGCCGCCCTCGGCGTTCGCGGCCGCCTACGAGCGGGCGGCGGCCGCGGGCGCTCGTGAGATCGTCTCGGTGCACCTGTCGGGCGAGATGTCGGGGACCGTCCGCTCGGCGCGCACCGCGGCGACCGTGAGCCCCGTGCCGGTGCGGGTCGTGGACTCGCAGAGCGCCGCCCTCGGCCTCGGCTTCGCCGCGCTCGCGGCCGCCCGGTGCGCCGCGACCCCGCTCGACGCGTCGTCGCTCGCCGGTCACGACGACGCGGCGTCGCCGCCCGTCGACGGTCGCGTGGCGGCCGTCCGACGGTGGGTCGCACGGGTCACGCGTCGCGAGCCTGACGTCGCGCCGCCGTGGCCGGACGCCGAGCGGGTCGCGCTCGCGGCCGCGCACGCCGCCCGCGGCACGCAGGTGTGGTTCCTCGTGGACTCGCTCGACCACCTGCGCCGCGGCGGGCGGCTCAACGCCGGTGCGGCGGCGCTCGGCACGGTCCTCGGTCTGCGCCCGCTGCTGTCGCTGCAGGACGGCCGCCTGGTCGTGGCCGAGAAGATCCGCACGCGGCGCGCGGCGCGCGAGCGGCTCGAGCACCTCGCGGCCGCCGAGGTCGTCGCGCGGCCCGCGGTGCGCGTCGGCGTGCACCACGTGGGGCCCTCGGACGTCGCCGACGCGCTCGCCGCACGGCTCGCGGC
>JAEYNO010000288.1 GCA_023412515.1 Actinomycetes bacterium | reverse complement strand
TCGCCACCCCGACGTCGCCCTCGCGGTCGACCCGGCGCTGCTCACCGCCGCACGCGCCGCCTCCGGACCGGTCGCGTCCTGGGCGGACGCCCTGGTCGCCGCGAGCAGCGGGCGCGACGTCGTCGCGCTGCCGTGGTCGGACCCCGACCTCGTCGCGCTGGCGCACGGCGACGCGCCCGAGCTGCTGACGGCTGCCGTCGACGCCTCCGCACGCGCGGTCGCGTCGGACGTCACCGAGGGCAGCCCGCTCGCCGCCCGCACCGACGTGCTGTGGGCGCCCGGGCCGAGCACGGACCGCACGACGGTCGACCTCGCGGCCGCCGCGGGCGCGTCGACGCTCGTGCTCGCCCCCGGCGACCTCGAGACGGGCGCCGACGCCGGCGGCGCGCGCACGGTGCTCGCCACCGACGACGGCACCGTCACGGGCCTGGTGCCGGACGCGACGCTCACGACGCTCCTGGTCGACCCGACGTCGCTCGACCCGGCCGCGACGCGTGCCACCGTCGTGCAGCGCGTCCTCGCCGAGCTGGCGGTGCTCGCCCGCGCGTCCACGGACGGGCCGCAGCACGTGCTCGTCGCGCTGCCGCGCGCAGCGACGCCCGACGTCGGGCTCGCCGACGCCGTGCTGAACGCCGTCCAGGGGGCGCCCTGGTCGCGGTCCGCCCCCCTGACGGCCCTGCTCGGCGCGACCGACGCGGCCGCCCCGCGCGACACGCTGCCCGTGCAGACCGAGGTACCCGCCGCGCTCGCCCCCGCGCAGGTCGCGCGCCTGGTCGACGCACGCGCCGCGACCGTCGCGTTCGCGGGGGTCACCGACGACCCGACCACCGTGCTGCGCGGCGTCGACGCCGAGGTGCTGGCGCCGCTCGCGACCGCGTGGCGCGCCGACCCCGGCGCGCGCGCACGCCTCGTGGACGCGGTCGTGGCGGACGTCGACGCACGGCGCACCGGTCTGACGCTCGCCCCCACGAGCACGCAGAACCTCATCAGCGCGGACGGCGAGGTCCGGTTCTCGGTCCGCAACGAGCTGCCCGCGGCCGCGTCCGTCCGCGTGCAGGCCACGCCCCGCAAGGCCTGCCTGGACGTCGACCCGAGCGACGTGGTCGTGGTGCCGGCCGGCAGCGAGGAGGTCGTGCCGGTCGCCGTGCACGCGATCGCCAACTGCGAGGTCGTTGTCGAGGCGGCGCTGGTCGGTGCCGACGGCACGGCCCTCGCCGCGCCCGTCACGTTCGTCGTCCGGGCGTCGCCGACCATCGAGTCCGTCGGCACGCTCGTCGTCGGCGCGCTGCTCGCGGTCGGGCTCGTGCTCGGCGTCGTGCGCACCGTGCGCCGCGGCCAGAGCGCACGGCGCGGCGCGCACCGCGTCGAGGGCGAGGAGGGCACGCGCCCGCTGCCGGTGCTGGGCGGTGCCCCGGAGGAGGACCAGTGACCGCGACACCCCCGCCCCGCGACCCCGCGACGCCGGGCGACCCGGGGGACGTGCCGGACGAGGCGCCACGCGGCGGCGTCCGGCGCGGGGCCGCGCTGATGGCGAGCGGGACCGCCGTGTCCCGGCTCCTGGGGTTCCTGCGGGCGATGGTGCTCGCGGCCGCGATCGGCGCCACGGGCCAGGCGGCCGACGCGTTCTCGGTCGCCAACAAGCTCCCCAACGTGCTGTACATGCTGCTCGCGGGCGGCGTCCTCAACGCCGTTCTCGTGCCGCAGGTCGTGCGGGCCTACAAGCGCGATGCGGGTCAGGAGTACGTCGACCGTCTGCTGTCGTTCGGCTTCGCGCTGCTGGCGGGCGTGTCGGTGGTGCTCACGCTCGCGGCCCCGCTGCTGGTGCGGCTGTACGCGGACCCGTGCAGCACCACGCAGCTCGCGCTCGCGACGACCTTCGCCTACTGGTGCATCCCCCAGCTGTTCTTCTACGGGGTCTACGCCCTGCTGGGCCAGGTGCTCAACGCGCGCGGCTCGTTCGGCCCGTACATGTGGGCGCCGGTCATGAACAACATCGTGTCGATCGCCGGGTTCGGGGTCTTCATGGCGGTGTTCGGCGGGGCGTCGGCCGACCTCACCTGGGGCGCGCCGCAGATCGCGCTGTTCGCCGGCTCGGCGACGCTCGGCGTCGTCACGCAAGCGCTGGTCCTCGTGCCGGCCCTGCGGCGCGCTGGCGTCGGCTACCGGTGGCGCTGGGGGCTGCGGGGCTCGGGTCTGGGACGTGCCGGCAAGGTGGCGACCTGGACGTTCATCGGCCTGGCCATCGGTCAGCTCGGCTACGTCGTGGTCTCGCGCGTGGCGTCGGCGGCACCCGGTGCGACGTGCGTCGCCACGTCCGACATCGCCGGGAACGCGGCCTACGACTACGCATTCATGCTGTTCATGCTGCCGCACTCGCTGGTCACGGTGTCGCTCGCGACGGCCCTGTTCACGCGGCTGTCCGCGCGGGCGCACGACGGCGACGTCGCTGGCGTGCGTGCAGACCTCTCGACGGGTCTGCGGGTCGTCGGGCTGTTCACGCTGATCGCGGGTGCCGGGCTCACGGTCCTCGCGCGCCCCGTCGTGCGACTCATCCTCGTCTCGTCCTCGGAGGCTGCCGTGAGCGCCGTCGCGGGCGTGGTCGTCGCGATGGCCGTCGGGTTGCCGGCGTTCGGCGCATGGTCGATGTGCCAGCGCGTGTACTACGCGTATGAGGACGCCAAGGGCATGGTTCCCGTCCAGGCCGCGATGGCGGGCGTCGTCGTCGCCGGGACGCTGCTCGGCCAGGCAGTGCTCCCCCACAGCGCGTGGGTCGCAGGCGCGGGCCTGTCGATGAGCGCGTCGTACCTGCTCGGCACACTCATCGCGATGCGGGCCCTGCGGCGACGGCTCGGCGGCGACGTCGACGGCGGCCACGTGCTGCGCACGCACGCCCGCGCCGGTCTCGCGGCGCTCGCGGCGGCCGCGGCGGGCGTGGCCGCGCTGCTGGTCGTCCAGGTGGTCGGCCCCGGGGGCCTCGTGGGTGCCGTGCTGCAGTGCGCGGTCGTCGGGACGGTGATGGGGCTGGTGTACGTCGGCGGCCTGAAGCTGCTGCGCGTGCGCGAGCTCGACCAGCTCGTGGGGCCGCTGGTCCGCCGCCTGCGGGGGCGGCGCTGAGCGCGGGCCGTCTAGCATGCTCACGGGACGCGCCGCCGCGCGTCCCGCCGACGTACGTCTCGGAGGTGGCACGGTGACGGAGCAGGTCGGACCGGGCACGGTGCTCGCCGGGCGCTACCGGGTGGTCGACCCGCTCCCGTCGGACCTCGAGGGCGTGTCCGTCTGGCGGGCGACCGACCAGATCCTCGACAGGCCCGTGCGGGTACGCGTGCTGCGCTCGGGCGCCGTCACGCCCGCCCTCGACGCCGCGCGGCGCGCGGCTCTCGTGACCGACGCGCGCCTCGTGCGCGTGCTCGACGTCGGGACCCACGAGGGCGTGGGCTACGTCGTGTCGGAGCAGATCACCGGGGCGTCGCTCGCGCAGCTCGTCGAGCGCGGGGCCCTCACGCCGGACCAGGCTCGCGCGGTCGTCGGCGAGGCTGCGTCGGCGCTCGAGGTCGCCCGGCGACGCGGTGTGCACCACCTCGCGCTGCGCCCGTCCGTCGTGCACGTGTCGTCCGACGGCCGCGTGCTGGTGTCGGGGCTCGCGATCGACGCGGCCCTGCTCGGGCTCACGCCGTCCGACGCGCGCGAGACGAGCCGCCGCGACGCCGTGGACCTCGTGCGCCTGCTCTACACGGGCCTCACCGGCCGCTGGCCCGCGGCCGACGGCGACGCACCGTCGTCCGACGTGCCCGCCGCCCCCGTGCTCGACGGCGCACCCGTCCCCCCCGCCGAGCTGGAGCCCGGCGTGCCGAACGACCTCGACACGCTGTGCTCGGTGACGCTCGGCCCGCACGAGGACGGCCCGCACTCGCCCGGCGACCTCGTGCACGAGCTCGAGCCGTGGGGGGAGATCCGCATCGGCCGCTCCGTCGAGGACGCCGCGGCGGGAGGCACGGGCGGTGCCGTCGCGGCGGCCGCGACGGCCGCCGCCGTCGAGGACGCCGTGCCCGCCGGACCCGTCCGCGTGGCGCGTCAGTCCGTGCGCTCCGCGTTCGACGAGCTCCCGCAGGGTGCGTCCCGGCCGGGCACGCCGCCCCCCGCAGCCCCGGCACGGACCAGCGCGATCCCGCCGGCCCGCACGGCGGCCGCAGCCC
>JAEYNO010000266.1 GCA_023412515.1 Actinomycetes bacterium | reverse complement strand
CGCTCGACGCGGCACCGCCGGCCGCGCGCGGTCCCGCCGGCGTGTCGCGGCCGTTCCTCGCGGCGAGCGTGCGCCTGGCCAGCGGGGCGACCGGGGACGCGCTCGCGCTCGTCGGACGCACCGACCCGGCGTTCACGTCGGTGGCGGGGGCCTGCCGGCGCAGCGAGATGCTGCTGCGCGCGGGGGAGCGGCGTGCCGCGTGGAGCGTGCTCCCGGACGACGCCCGTCAGGGTTCCTGGCACGTCGCGGACCGGGTGGCGGTGCACGTGGCGCGCGCGCTGCTGCACGACGACCCGCGCAACGCGCACGCGGCGCTCGAGCGCGCCCTCGCCGCGTCGGCGGCCGAGGGCGTCGTCCGCCCGTTGCGCGACCGGGCGGCCGCCCTGCGGCGTCTGCTCCTGGCCCATCTGGGGCGAGGCAGCGCGCACGAGGACCTCGTGACCCGGCTGCTCACGGCCGACGGCCCGGGCGGCGTGCCGCGCGAGTCCGGGCACGGGCTCACCGAGCGCGAGCGCCACGTGCTCGCGTGCCTCCCGTCGCACATGACCGTCGGCGAGATCGGTGCCGCGCTGTTCGTGTCGCCCAACACGGTCAAGACCCACGTGCGATCCGTCTACCGCAAGCTCGGCGTCACCAACCGCCGCGACGCGGTGCGCACCGCCGTCGAGCGCGGTCTGCTCTGACCGCGCCCGACGCCGGTGCGCCGGCGTGCCGGTCGGCGTCAGACGTTCTCCTGGAACGCCTCGCGCAGCCGCGCCTCGTCCTCGTGCGACAGGTTGGTCTGCAGCAGCTCGCCCTGGATGCCGCGCTCGCGCAGCGCGCTCACGACGCGGTCCGGCACGCTCGTGGAGGCGAGCAGGAACAGCGCCGACGTGCCCGGCGTGACCTTCTCGCGCACCGAGCGGATGAAGTCGTCGTCGATGCCGACGTCGGTGAGCGCGCCGCCCACCGCACCTGCCGCGGCGCCGATCACGACACCGACGAGCGGCATGAAGAACAGCAGGCCGAACAGCAGACCCCAGAAGGTGCCGCCGAGCGCACCGACGGCGGCGAGGTTGTGCGCCTGGCGCGTCCGCGGCTTCTTCTTGTCGGGCTGCCACGAGACGGTCGCGGCGTCCTGCACTTGGATGAGCTCCTGCTTCTGCAGCTCCAGGAGCGCCTGCTCCGCCTGCTCCGCCCCCTCCGGGGTCTCGAACCTCCACACGCTGAGAGTGGCCACGGTCGTCTCCTCGTCGTCGCGCGCCCCCGGCACGTCGCCCGGGGGCCGTCACCCCAGGGTGGCTGCGTCGAGGGACGCGCCGCGTCACCCGCCCCGGGTGATCCGCCGACCGCGTCGACGCGACGCGCGGGTCACGCGAGCACGACGACGGCGCGCGCGGGCACCTCCACGACGAGCGGGTCGCCGGCCGTGGCGGGCGGCCGCACGACCCCGCCGTCCCAGTCGGCGACGACGCGCACGGGCCGCTCGACCGGCACCGGGACGGCGGCGGCGACGTGCGCGAGGTTGACGACGACGCGCGCCGCACCGCGGTGCACGACGAGCACCCCCTGCCACGGTCCGTCGTCGGCACCCTGCGCGGGGTGCACGTCGACGACCGTGCGCGAGCGGTCGCCCGAACCCAGGTCCGGCACGGCGCGTCGCAGCGCCACGAGCACGCGGTACCACTCGAGCAGCCGCGCGTGCTCGGGACGCGCCGGCTCGTCCCAGTCGAGGACGCTCGCCGCGAACGTCGCGGGGTCCTGGGGGTCGGGCACGTCGACCGGGCCGCCGTACAGGTCCTGCCAGCCGTGCCCGCCGAACTCACGGGTGCGGCCCTCGCGCACCGCGGCCGCGAGCTCGGGCTCGGGGTGGTCGGTGAAGAACAGCCACGGCGTGGTCGCGCCCCACTCCTCGCCCATGAACAGCAACGGGCTGAAGGGGGACAGCAGCACGAGCGCGGCCTGCGCCGCGAGCCCGCCGGCGTCGAGGTGCGCCGAGGGACGGTCGCCGAGCGCGCGGTTGCCCACCTGGTCGTGGTTGGCGTCGAACACGACGAACCGGTGGCCGTCGACGTCCGGGGGAACCGGCGCGCCCCACGGGCGGCCACGGAACGTCGAGGGGCCACCGTCGTGCACGAACACGCGCGTGAGTGCCGTGACCAGCGCGTCCGGGGTCCCGAAGTCGACGTAGTACCCGTGCCGCTCGCCGGTGACCAGCGCGTGCACGGCGTGGTGCACGTCGTCGGCCCACTGCCCGGTCATGCCCCAGCCGCCCGCGGCGGTGGGGCGCAGGCTCACGACGTCGTTGAGGTCGGACTCCGCCACGAGCCCGAGCGGGCGCCCCAGCCGGTCGGACAGCTCCGCGACCTCGTCGGCGAGCTGCGCGAGCAGGTGGCGCGGCGAGTCGTCGCGCAGCGCGTGCACGGCGTCGAGCCGGAACGCGTCGACGTGGAAGTCCCGCGCCCACCCGAGGACCGAGTCGCAGATCCACCGGCGCACGTGCTCCGAGCCGGGGCCGTCGAGGTTGATCGCGTCGCCCCAGGGCGTCTGGTGCGTGTCGGTGAAGTACGGGCCGAGCTCGTGCAGGTAGTTGCCCGACGGTCCGAGGTGGTTGTGCACGACGTCGAGGCACACCGCCAGCCCGTGCCCGTGCGCCGCGTCGACGAACGCCTGCAGCGCGGCCGGACCGCCGTACGGCTCGTGGACGGCCGACAGCGCGACGCCGTCGTACCCCCAGCCGTGCCGTCCGTTGAACGCGGCGACGGGCAGCAGCTCGACGACGTCGACCCCGAGCGCGACGAGGTGCTCGAGGCGGTCCGCCGCGGACGCGAGCGTGCCCTGCGGCGTGAACGTGCCGACGTGCAGCTCGTACGTCACGGCACCGCGCACGTCGACGCCGCTCCAGCCGTCGTCGGTCCACGCGAACCGGTCGACGTCGAACACGCGCGACGCGCCGTGCACGCCGTCGGGCAGCCACGTGCCGCGCGGGTCGGGGCGCGGCGGACCGCCGTCGAGAGAGAACGCGTAGTCGGTGCCGTGCGGCAGCGCGACGTCCGCCGCCCACCAGCCGTCGGGCTGGGCCTGCAGCGCCGAGCGGTCGCCCGTCGCGGGCAGCACGAGCTCGACGCGCTCGGCGAACGGCGCCCACAGGCGCGGAGTCAGTGGCACGTGGTCCCCCCCCGGGGCCTCGTCGGGACGTCGGACCGGGACGGTCCGACGCTCAGGTCGGTGCTGCCGTCGGCGCCGGTCAGGTCGCCTCGTGCACGAGCAGCGCGACCGGCAGGCGCTCGAGGACGTCGGCCACGGGCCGGACGCCGCCGGGCAGCACCCGGTCGCCGAGGACGTCGTGCCACGTGCCCTCGGGCAGCGCGACCGTGTGGTCCGCCCACCCGCCGAGCCGCTCCACGGCGGCCGCGAGCCGGGTCGCGACCACCACGACGCGCGGTGCGCCCCCCGACGTGCGCGCGTACGTCAGGGTGTGGCCCGACGAGTGCGGCAGCGCGACGAACCCCGCCTCGGGCCCGACGAACGCGTCCGCGACGTCCCGTCGCACGCGCAGGGCGCGCGACGTCACGAGCATCTTCTCGTCGGCGAGCCCCCGCGGGCCCGCGCCGTCGTCGAGCCGCGCCAGGCGCGCGGCGAGCGCGGCGGCGTCGACCGGGCGCCGGTTGTCGGGGTCGACGAGCGTCGGCCCGGGCACCTCGGTGCCCTGGTAGACGTCGGCCACCCCGGGCAGCGTGAGCTGCACGAGCTTGGTGCCCAGGGTCGCGGCGCGCACCGCCTCGCGCGTGCGGGCGTCCCAGTCGCCGAGCAGCGCGAGCACCGCCGGGTCCGTGCGCGCGGTGCGCGCCGTGTCGAGCACCGCGCGCTCGTACGCCGCGTCGGGCGCCGTCCACGTCGTCCGCGACTTCGCCTCGCGGATCGCCTTGGTGAGGTACTCCACGAGGCGGTCCTCGGCGATCGGGCCGTCGTCGGCCCACGTCCCCACCAGGGTCTGCCACAGCAGGTACTCGGTGCGCCCGTCGAGCAGCGTCCCGCGGTACCCGGCCGACGCGCGGCGCAGCTCCTCGACCAGCGCCGACCACTCGCGCGGCAGCTCCGACAGCACGCCCAGGCGCGCGCGGGTGTCCTCGCCGCGCTTGGTGTCGTGCGTCGACAGCGTCGTCATGCCGAGCGGCGCCGTCGCCTGCGCGCGCGTCGCCCACGCCGCGAGGTCGGTCGGCGTCGTGGCGAACCGGGCGGGCTCGCCGCCGACCTCGCACAGCGCGACCAGGTGCGTCCAGCGGTAGAACGCGGTGTCCTCGACGCCCTTGGCCATGACGGCGCCGCAGGTCTGCTGGAACCGCACGACGAGCTCGTCGCGCCGGGGGTCGCGCGTGCGACCCGCCGACCCGGCCTCGCGCCCGGCCAGCAGGTCCAGCAGCACGTCCATGGTGGCCTCGCGCTCGGGGCCTGTCCGCCGCCGGGCGCGCGCGCCCGCGGCCGCGAGCACCGCGGCCGACGTGGGGGCGACCGCCTCGCCCGGCACGACGTACGCACGGTACCGGTCGAACGCGACGAGCAGCTCGACCAGGCAGTCCTCGAGCGCGCGCCACGTGTGGTCGCGCAGCCGCAGGTCGTCGTGGCAGATCGCGGCCGCGAGGTTCGTCAGGCGGTGCACCTCGGCGTACAGCGGCCCGTCGACGATCTCGCGCTTGGCCTGCTCCTCGACCTCCTCGAACGCGTCGGACACGTCGCCCGTGAGGCGGTGCATGACGGAGCCGAGCTGCGCCGCGCCGCCCGGGTCGACGAACGTCTGCTGCACGCGCCACAGCGCCTCGTACCCCGTGGTGCCGGCGGTCGCCCAGTCGTCGGGCAGCTCCTCCTCGCCCGCGAGGATCTTCTCGACCACGACCCACGCGCCGTCGGTCGCCTCGCGCAGCCGCGCGAGGTACCCCGCGGGGTCGGCCAGACCGTCGGGGTGGTCGATGCGCAGGCCGTCCACGACGCCCTCGCGCAGCAGCCGCAGCGTGAGCGCGTGCGTCGCGTCGAACACGTCCGGGTCCTCGACGCGCACCGCGACGAGCGTCCCGACGTCGAAGAACCGCCGGTAGTTCAGCTCCTCGTCGGCGACCTTCCAGTACGCGAGCCGGTAGTGCTGCCGCTCGACCAGCTCGGCCAGCGGCAGCGCCTCGGTGCCAGCCCGGACGGGGAACACGTGGTCGTGGTAGCGCAGCACGGTGGACGGGCCCACGCCGGGCACGTCCTCCTCGACGAGCCGCAGCTCGTCGGCCGCGAGCACGGCGCCGATGCGGTCGCCCAGCACGGGCATGAGCACCGCGCCGTCGCCCGCCGACCAGTCGACGTCGAACCACGCGGCGTACGGGGAGTCGGGGCCGTCGCTCAGCACCGACCACAGCGCGCGGTTGTGCCACACGGGCGTGGGCACGGCCATGTGGTTCGGCACGACGTCGAGCACGAGGCCCAGGCCCGCGTCGTGCGCCGCCGCGGCGAGCCGCCGCAGGCCGTCCTCGCCGCCGAGCACGTCCGAGACGCGGTCGTGGTCGACCACGTCGTAGCCGTGCGTCGACCCGGGCGCGGACGCCAGCACGGGGGACAGGTACACGTGCGTGACGCCGAGCGACGCGTAGTACGGCACGCGCGCCGCGACGTCGTCGAACGTGAGGTCGGCCCCCAGCTGCACGCGGTACGTCGAGACGGGGACCGGGTGCCCCGGCCGCACCGTGCGGCGCTCCGGGACCGCGCGGTCCTCGCTCACACCTGCCCCTTGGCGATGCGGGTCGCCTCGCGGCCCGCGCTCGCGGCCGCGCCGCTGCCCGACGCGCCGGGCAGCTCGCGCTCCGGGGGCCGGGTGAACAGCACCATCGAGCGCGGTGCGAGCGTCACGCGGCCGCGCGACCGGACCTCGCGCCCCGGCTTGACCTGGCCGTCGGTGTCGAGCACCGCGGTCCACACCGCGCCGTACTCCGCACCGGGCAGCTGGAACTGCTTCTTCTCCCAGTGCGAGTTGAACAGCAGCAGGAACGAGTCGTCGACGACCTCCTCGCCGCGCGCGTCGGGCTCGTCGATCGCGTCGCCGTTGAGGAACACCATGACCGCGAACGCGTGGTCGGACCCCCACGCCTCGTCCGACATGTGCGCACCGGACGGCGTCATCCACGCGATGTCGCGCAGGTCGGACTCGCCGCCGTGCTCGGCGGCGCCGGCGAAGAACCGGCGCTGCCGGAACACCGGGTGGTCGCGGCGCAGGTGGACGACGCGCCGCGTGAACTCGTGCAGCTCCTGCTGCGCCTCGTCGAGGTCCCAGTCCACCCACGTGATCGGGTTGTCCTGGCAGTAGCCGTTGTTGTTGCCGCCCTGCGTGCGGCCGAGCTCGTCGCCGTGCGCGAGCATCGGCACGCCCTGCGAGAGCAGCAGCGTCGCGAGGAAGTTGCGCTGCTGGCGCGCGCGCAGCCGCTCGACCTCGGGGTCGTCGCTCGGGCCCTCGACGCCGCAGTTCCAGGACCGGTTGTGGCTCTCGCCGTCGCGGTTGTCCTCGCCGTTCGCCTCGTTGTGCTTGTCGTTGTACGACACGAGGTCGCGCAACGTGAAGCCGTCGTGCGCCGTGACGAAGTTGATGCTCGCGATGGGGCGGCGGCCGGTGTGCTCGTAGAGGTCCGACGAGCCCGACAGGCGGCTCGCGAACTCGCCGAGGGTCGACGGCTCGCCGCGCCAGAAGTCGCGCACGGTGTCGCGGTACTTGCCGTTCCACTCGGTCCACAGCGGCGGGAACCCGCCCACCTGGTACCCGCCCTCGCCGAGGTCCCACGGCTCGGCGATGAGCTTGACCTGCGACACGACCGGGTCCTGGTGGACGAGGTCGAAGAACGCCGACAGGCGGTCGACCTCGTGGAACTGGCGCGCGAGCGTCGCCGCGAGGTCGAACCGGAATCCGTCGACGTGCATCTCGGTGACCCAGTACCGCAGCGAGTCCATGATGAGCTGCAGCACCGCGGGCGAGCGCATGAGCAGCGAGTTGCCCGTGCCCGTGGTGTCGAAGTAGTGCGACGGGTCGTCGTCGACGAGCCGGTAGTAGCCCGCGTTGTCGATGCCGCGGAAGCTCAGCGTCGGGCCCATGTGGTTGCCCTCGGCGGTGTGGTTGTAGACCACGTCGAGGATGACCTCGATGTTCGCCGCGTGCAGCGCCTTGACCATGGACTTGAACTCCTGCACCTGCTGACCGGCGCCGGTCATGGAGGAGTAGCCGTTGTGCGGCGCGAAGAAGCCGATGGTGTTGTAGCCCCAGTAGTTCGACAGCCCCTTCTCCTGCAGCGAGGGGTCGTTGACGAACTGGTGCACGGGCATGAGCTCGATCGCGGTCACGCCGAGGTCCGCCAGGTGCTCGACCACGGCGGGGTGCGCGATCCCGGCGTACGTGCCCCGCAGCTCCTCCGGCACCGCCGGGTGCTGCATCGTCAGGCCCTTGACGTGCGCCTCGTACAGGATCGTCTCGTGGTACTGGTGCTCCGGCGGGCGGTCGTGGCCCCAGTCGAAGAACGGGTTCACGACCACCGACGTCATGGTGTGCGCGGCGGAGTCCGACTCGTTGCGGGTCTCGGGGTCGCCGAACGTGTACGAGTAGAGCGACGGGTCGCCGTCGATCTGGCCGTCGATGGCCTTCGCGTACGGGTCGAGCAGCAGCTTGGACGGGTCGCAGCGGTGGCCCTGCGCGGGGTCGTAGGGACCGTGCACGCGGTACCCGTACCGCTGGCCGGGCGCGATCTGCGGCAGGTAGCCGTGCCAGACGAACGCGTCGACCTCGGGCAGGTCGACGCGCGTCTCGGTGCCGTCCTCGTCGAGCAGGCACAGCTCGACCCGCTCGGCGACGCCGGAGTACAGGGCGAAGTTGGTCCCCGTGCCGTCGTACGTGGCGCCGAGGGGGTAGGGGCGTCCGGGCCAGATCTGCATGGGCTCAGAGTGCCAGCAGGGTCCGACCTCGGCTCATCGAGCGCGTGTGGGCGGGGTCACAGCAGGCGGACGGGCGTTCAGGCGAGCGTGACGAGCTCGCGCACGTCATCATCCGGCAGCGCGTCGGCGACGGCCGTCACCTCGAGCGTGCGCAGGGTCGCGACGCCGCCGTGCACCGACAGGAAGGCCGTGTCGGACGCGTCGCGCCCCGTCGCGATGCGCACGAGCGAGCCGCGGGGCGCGAGCGTGGTCGCGTCCACGACGCACCACCGGTCGTCGACGCGCGCCTCGGCGACCGCGTGCAGGTCCATCGGGTCGAGGCCGGGGGCGTACGCGGACGCGACGCGCGCGGGCACGTCGAGCGCGCGCAGCAGCGCGACGACGAGGTGCGCGTAGTCGCGGCACACGCCGCGCCGCGCGAGCAGCGTCCGCACGGCCCCGTCGGTGGGCAGGCTCGACCCGGGCACGTACGCGAGCCGCGTGCCGACCCACGACCCGACGGCCGCGAGCAGGTCGGCTCCCGCCAGCCCGGCGAACTCGGTGCGCGCCGTGGGCGCGAGCACGTCGGACTCGCAGTACCGGCTCGGGCGCAGGTACAGCAGCGCGTCGGCGTCGTCCCGCGGGGGCGCCCCGGGGCCTGCGGGCGCGGTCGGGTCGCCGACCGTGGCGCGGTAGGTGACGACCAGCTCGCCGGGTCCGGCCTCGAGCACGTGCAGCCGCGTGCCGTGCGCGTCACGCACCTCGCGCACGTCGACGGCGCGCCCGTCCGACGTGACGTCGAGGTGCTCGTCGTCGGGCGCCGCGTGCGCCGCGGCGACCTCGAGGACCAGGCGGGCGGACGCGGTCACGTCCAGGACGAGGTGGGTCGAGACGTCGCGTCGCACGCGGTCAGCCTGGCAGCAGCGCGCGGCGCTGTCGCGCCGGGGCCGGGACCCGCGGGCCCCGCCGGACGGGCGCGCGGGGCGGCCGGGGCTGAAGCGTTTAGCCCGGACGTCGGCCCGTGCGCGCCCAGGTCCGTCGGCTACCGTGGCACGACCGCGCCGACGGCGACGCGGGACACGACAGCGACCACGAGCGAGGCCCAGCCATGACCGCAGCGCCCGAGCCGACGGGCCCGCAGGTGACCGTCGTGGTGCCGACGTTCAACGAGGCACCCAACGTCGCCGAGCTCGTGCGGCGCGTCGGCGTCGCGACGCGCGGGCTGGACGCCGAGCTGCTGTTCGTCGACGACTCGCGGGACGGCACCGACGACGAGGTGCGTCGCGTCGCGCCCGGCGCCGAGCTGCCCGTGCGGGTCGTCCACCGCGACGTGCCGACCGGGGGCCTGGGCGGCGCCGTGCTCGACGGCCTGCGGGCCTCGCGCGCGCCGTACGTGCTGGTCATGGACGGCGACCTGCAGCACCCGCCCGAGCTCATCCCGACCATGGTCGCCCGCGCGCGGGAGCCCGAGGTGGACGTGGTCGTGGCCTCCCGGTACGTCGGCGAGGGGTCGAGCGCCGGCCTGGCGAACGCCGCGCGGCAGGCGGTCTCCTCGACGTCGACCGCGGTGACGCGCGCGATGTTCCCGGTGCGCCTGCGGGACTGCTCCGACCCGATGACCGGCTTCTTCGTGGTCCGCCGCGCGGCGGTCGACGTCGACGCGCTGCGGCCGCGCGGCTTCAAGATCCTGCTGGAGATCCTCGCCCGCCACCCGATGCGGGTCGTCGAGGTGCCGTTCGTGTTCGGCGCCCGGTACGCGGGCGAGTCCAAGGCGAACCTCGCGCAGGGCCTGCACTTCCTGTGGCAGCTCGCGGGCCTGCGCTTCGGGCGCATGTCGCGGTTCGCGATCATCGGCGGTCTCGGCGCGCTCGCGAACATCGCGATCGTCGCGCTCCTGACCTCGCTCGGCATGACCTGGCTGCCGGCCGCCGTCGTCGCCGCCGAGGCGACCATCGTGGGGAACTTCCTGCTGCAGGAGCGGTTCGTGTTCCGCGACCTGCGCGACGAGGGCAAGGGCGCGTGGGCGCGCTTCGGCCAGTCGTTCACGTTCAACAACGTCGAGACGATCGTGCGGATGCCGGTCATGGCCCTGCTGGTCGAGACCATGCACGTCGCCGCCGTGCTCGCGACGGCGATCACGCTCGTCGTCGCGTTCGTCGTGCGGTTCACGTTCCACTCGCGGATCGTCTACCGGCCGCGGCAGTCGTCGCGGCGTGCGCGCATGGTCGAGCGCGAGGCCGAGCAGGCCGGGCCGCCGCCGGCGCCCTCGTCCGAGCACGTCTGACGCGCACGCCCGTCCGGGCGCGGGGTCGACGCCTGCGGGTGCGGCCCGGGCCCGCGGCCTGCACGATCGTGGTGCACCCCTGGAGGCCGCCATGACCGAGCACGCCGACGCGCCGATCGACCTCGAGCTCGTGCGCACGTACATCAACGACCACGTCACCGGTGCGACCGCGGTGTCCGCCCGGGTCGCCCGCATGAGCCGCAACCCCGACGCGGGCGACGACGCCCCGGTGCTCGCCGAGCTCGCGCGCCAGCTGCGCGAGGAGCGCGACGTGCACGAGGCGACCGCGCGCGACCTCGGGTTCACGATGTCGCGCTGGAAGCACCTCGGCGCGGCGCTCGCCGAGCGCGTCGCCCGGCTCAAGCCCGACGGCCGGTGGACGCGCCGCTCCCCGCTGTCGCTCGTGCTCGAGCTCGAGATCCTGCGCTCGGGCCTCGAGGGCAAGCGCCTGGGCTGGGTCACGCTGCGCGAGCACGCCGACGCGCTCGGGCTCGACGCGGACCGGCTCGACGCGCTGGTGGCGCGCTCGCGCGAGCAGGCCGACACGGTCGAGGCCGTCGCGGCCCGGGCGCGCGAGCGCGCGTTCGCCGCGCCAGGGGAGCGCACGTCGGCCGACGACGCCTAGGCTGCACCGCGGACGGGAGGTCGCGATGGACGCGCTGCAGCGGTGGTTGGACGACGTGGTGCCGGCGCTCGGCGTGGACGCGGGCCTCGTGTCCGCCACGACCGACGACGTGCTGGACATGGTCAAGGACGTCGCGCACGGAGTCGTGCGACCCGGCGCGCCGCTGACGGCCTACCTCGTCGGGCTCGCGGCGGGCAGGGCCGCGGCCGAGGGCCAGGACCCCGCCGCGGCGGTGCGCGAGGCGCTCGCGCGCGTCGACGCCCTCGTCACGGCGTGGGAGCCGACCCCGGCCTGAGCGCCGCGTCCCGCGCGACCGCGAGGTCGGTCGGGTCGTCGACGTCGAGCGTCGCGCGCGCGTCGACCCGCACCGGGACCGTGCGCAGCCCCGCGAGCAGGTGACGTGCGGGGCGTCCGTGCGGTGCGTCGTCGAGCCGGTCGCGCACGGCCGCCAGCCGGTAGGCGGCCAGCAGCGGCTGCGGGCGCCCGTCGGGCCCCGTCGCCACCGCCGCGTCGGCGTCGCAGCGTCCCAGCGCGGTGCGCAGGGA
>JAEYNO010000262.1 GCA_023412515.1 Actinomycetes bacterium | reverse complement strand
GTCGTGCGCCGCGCCCCCAGGCGCACGCGGTCGCCGGGCCACAGCCCGGCGAGGAACCGCGAGCGGCTGCGCGTCGCGCGCGAGCCCGGCGTGCGCGACGCCGCGTACGAGACCTCGAGGTGGGTGCGCGCGCGGGTCACGCCGACGTACAGCAGCCGCCGCTCCTCGGACACGGCGGCCTCGGTCTGCGCGAGCGAGATCGGCAGCAGGCCGTCGGACAGCCCTGCGAGAAACACCGCGTCCCACTCCAGGCCCTTGGCGGCGTGCAGCGACGCGAGCGTGACGCCGTCGACCGTCGGCGCCAGCTGCGACGCCGCGCGGTCGTCGAGCTCGGCGACCAGGTCGGCCAGCGTCACGTCGCCGCGGGCGGCGACCAGGTCGTCGGCGAGACCCACGAGCGCCTGCATCGCGTCCCACCGGTCGCGTGCGGCGCCCCGCGCGGCCGGCGCCTGCGCGGCCCAGCCGACCGAGGTCAGGATGTCGCGCACCGTCTGCCCGAGCGGCACGTCGGGGTCGGCCGACCGTGCGCCGCCGCGCAGCAGCACGAGCGCGTCGCGCACGTCGCGCCGCGAGAAGAACCGCTCGCCGCCGCGCACCTGGTACCCGACGCCCGCGGCCGCGAGCGCCTGCTCGAACGCCTCGGACTGCACGTTGGTCCGGTACAGCACGGCGATCTCGCTGGCCGGCACGCCGGACGCGATGAGCCGCGCGGCGCGCGCCGCGATCCCGGCGGCCTCCGCCTCGTCGTCCTCGTACGCCGTGAAGCGCACGGGCGGGCCGTCGGGCTGCTGCGCCACGAGGTGCAGCGGCACGGGGTCGGACGGTCGCCGGGTCGCGGTGAGCACCCGGTTCGCGAGGTCGACCACCTGGGGCGTCGAACGGTAGTCCCGCACGAGCCTCACGACCCGCGCTCCGGGGTGGTGCCGCCCGAACGTCAGCAGGTGGTGCGGCGTCGCACCCGCGAACGAGTAGATGGTCTGGCTGGGGTCGCCGACCACGCACACGTCGTGGCGCCCGCCGAGCCACTGGTCGAGCAGGTACTGCTGCAGCGGGCTGACGTCCTGGTACTCGTCCACCACGAAGTGCCGGTACTGCGCGCGGACCTCCTCCGCGACCTCGCCGCGCTGCGCGAGCATGGCCGCGAGCAGCAGCAGGACGTCCTCGAAGTCGATGACGCCACGTTCGGTCTTGACGTCCTCGTACGCCGACATCAGGCGCGCGACGGCCTGCGCGTCCTGCCCCGCGGGCGCCGGGCGCCGCGCCGCCGCGGCCGCGCGCTCGTAGTCCTCCGCGGTGACGAGCGACACCTTGGCCCACTCGACCTCGGCGGACAGGTCGCGCACCGCGACGCGGTCGACGCCCACGCCGACCCGGCGCCCGGCCTCGGCGATCAGCGTGGCCTTCTGCTCGACGAGCCGCGGCGGCGCGCCGCCGACGACCTTCGGCCAGAAGTGCCCGAGCTGGCGCAGCGCCGCCGCGTGGAAGGTGCGCGCCTGCACGCCGCTCGCCCCCAGGTCGCGCAGACGCACGCGCATCTCGCCCGCCGCGCGGGCGGTGAACGTCACGGCGAGCACGGACGCCGGGCGGTACACGCCCGTGCGCACGCCGTACGCGATGCGGTGCGTGATCGCACGGGTCTTGCCCGTGCCGGCGCCCGCGAGCACGCAGACGGGACCCGTGAGGGCGGTGGCGACGGCACGCTGCTCGGGGTCGAGCGCGTCGAGGAGGGAGTCGGCGGACATCGCCGACCAGTCTCCCAGCACCCGCCGACACCCGGAGCCGCCGACTCCCGGCGCGCGTGCGAGGATCGGGGGACGACGACGCAGCACCGCCGTCGGCACCGTGAGGCACCTGCGAGGAACCATGACGACCAGCACCCCGGCACCCGGCACCGTGACGATGTACTCCACGACGTGGTGCGGGTACTGCCACCGGCTGCGCAAGCAGCTCGACTCCGCCGGCATCGCCTACGACGTCGTCGACATCGAGCAGACGCCCGACGCGGCGCAGCTCGTCGAGTCGCTCAACGGCGGCAACCAGACCGTGCCGACCGTCGTGTTCCCGGACGGCTCCGCGGCCACCAACCCGTCGCTCGCCGACGTCCGCGAGCGCCTCGGGCTCTGAGGCGTCCCGCAAGCCCGCGGCACGCGCGTCAGCCGGGCAGCGGACCGCCGTACCACTGCTCGATCAGCGCCCGTGCGATCGACGCCCCGCCGGGCAGCAGCACGTCGCCCGCGTCCACCGCGGCGGCCAGGTCGGCGCGCGTGAACCACCGCGCGTCGGCCATCTCGACGCCGTCGACGCGGACGTCGGTCGTCGTCGCGCGCCCGCGGAACCCGAGCATGAGCGACGCGGGGAACGGCCACGGCTGGCTGCCCGCGTACTCGACCTCGCCCACCACCACGCCCGTCTCCTCGTGCACCTCGCGGCGCACGGCCTGCTCGGCGGCCTCGCCCGCCTCGACGAACCCCGCGAGCGTCGACCACCGGCCCGCCGGCCACGCCGCCGCGTGCCCCAGCAGCAGCCGGTCGTCGGCGTCGACGACCGCCATGATCACGGCGGGGTCCGTGCGCGGGTAGTGCTCCGAGCCGTCGACGTCGCACACGCGCGACCAGCCCGCCTGCGCGGTGCGCGTCGGCGCGCCGCAGCGCGGGCACCGCGGGTGCCGGTCGTGCCACGCGTCGAGCG
>JAEYNO010000257.1 GCA_023412515.1 Actinomycetes bacterium | reverse complement strand
CGCCGCGGCTCAGGCCGCGGCGCACTCCCGGCACGTGCCGAGGAAGTCGATCGAGTGCTCGACGTCCGTGAAGTCGTGCGTCGAGGCGAGCGCCTCGACGAGCTGCTCGAGCTCGGGGGCCGCGACGTCGACCGTGCGCCCGCACACCCGGCACACGAGGTGGTGGTGGTGCTCGCTGCGCGGCTCGCACCGCAGGTACGTGTGCTCGCCGTTGGGCTGCAGCATCACCTCGAGCGCGCCCTGCTCGGCCATCGCGTTGAGCGTCCGGTACACCGTGGCCAGGCCGATCTCGTGACCGCGCTGCTGCAGCAGCTGGTGGATCTGCTGCGCGCTGCGGAACTCCTCGACGTCCTCGAGCAGCTCCGAGATCGCCACGCGCTGGCGCGTGACCCGCTGGCCGATCATGCGTGCACCTCCCGATCGTGGCCCGGACCCTGCCGTTGCCCGGAACCGTTCTCAACGAGACACCGTAGTTGAGAATTCCGACGTCGCCGACGTGCGCCGCCCGTGCCGGACGGCGCGACCGTAGGCTGCGCGCTCGACCACGACCTGACGACGAGAGGAGCGCCCCGTGCCGACCACCGGCTGGGAGCCGACGCCGGCCGGTGACGTCCTGCACTTCGCCGCCGTGCCTTCTCGCCTGCGCACGCTCGCGCTCGCGGTGGCCGCCGCCGTGCTCGTCGGCGGTGCGGTGCTGAGCGCGGCGGCCGTCCTCGTCGCCGGGCGCGACTCCGCCGCGGGTCGCCTCGTGGTCGTCGCCGGCGCGCTGCTGCTCTGCCTGCCGCTCGTCGCCGCCGTGACGCTGCCGTTCCGACGGCGCACGGTGCCGTGCGCCGCCACGGCGGGCGAGGGCGCGCTGGTGCTCACGATCGGCGACCGGACGCTGCGGGTCGCGTGGGAGGAGGTCGACGACCTCGTCTGGCGGACGGGGACCGAGTACGCGCGTCTGGTGCTGCGCGCCGGTGCGACCCGGGTGTCCCTGCTGGTCGGCGTCGCACGCCCCCTGCCGGGGCACGCGGCGGCCTTGCCGCCCCTCGCGCCCGGTGCGGTGCGTGCGCTCGCGGCGGCGGGCACGACGACCGGGTCGCGCCGGCCGGGCCACGTGCGGTACCGGCGGGTGAGACCGCGCGCGGCCTGAGACGTCTCGACCCGCGTGACCCGTGTGACCCGTCCGTGTGCGGCGCGGCCGGCTTGCGGTGGTTCCGCCCGGTCGCGCGCGTCACGGCGTTCGGCCGAGCGGTGGAACCTCCGGCCCGGGACGTGCGTGGGCAGGCCGTGCCGGTGTGCACAGCGCATCCTGACCGGGCGCCCCACCCGTGGCGCACCCGCAGCCAGCGCGCACGAGCACCCGACCGGGCGCGCGCGGGTCGCCTCAGCACCCTGTCGCCCAGCCCCGGCCGACGCCCGAAGGACTCGCCATGATCCGCTCCGCCTCCCGATCGCACACCGCCCGGCTCGCCGCCGAGGCCGAGGCCGCCCGCGCCGACGTCCGCGCGATCACGCGGCTGGTCGACGCGCTCGCGGGCGCCCGCGACGTGACCGCGGGCCTGACCGCCGCCGTCACCGTGGTGCGCGAGCAGCTCGGCTGGGCGTACGCGTCGGCGTGGACCGTCGACGCCGAGGTGAGCGCTCTGCGGTTCGTCGCCGAGTCCGGCGACGCCGGGGAGGAGTTCCGCCGCGTCACGCGCGCGGCCACCTTCCCCGAGGGCGTCGGGCTCGCCGGGCGGGCGTGGCGCGAGCGCCGGCTCGTCGCCGTCGACGACCTCGCCGAGCTCACCGACTGCGTGCGCGCCCCCGTCGCGCGGGCTGCCGGCGTCCGGTCGGCCGTGTGCGTGCCGCTGCTCGCCGAGGGCGAGGTCATCGGCACCATGGACTTCTTCTCGACCGAGGTGCTCGAGCTCACCGCCGAGCGGCGCGCCGTGCTCGAGGCCGTCGCGGTCGTCGCGTCGCAGGCGCTCGAGCGCGTCGTCGTCGCGCGGCGGCAGGCCGAGGCCGAGGCCGACACGACCGCCAGCACCGCGGTGCTGCACGCCGTCTCGGGCGCGTCGACCGCGCAGGACGCGCTCGCGGGCGCGCTCGACACGATCCGCACCGGCTTCGGCTGGGCCTACGGCTCGTACTGGGCCGTCGACGAGAAGGACCGCGTGCTGCGGTTCGTGCAGGAGTCCGGCGACGCGGGCGCCGAGTTCCGCCGCGTCACGCGGGAGGCCACGTTCGCCGAGGGCGTCGGCCTCGCCGGGCGCGCCTGGCGGTCCCGGGACCTCGTGTTCGTGCCCGACCTCGCCGAGGTCACCGACTGCGTGCGCGCGCCCGTCGCGCGCGCCGCCGGCGTGCAGTCGGGCGTGTGCCTGCCGATAGTGGTCGACGGCCAGGTGCTCGGCACCATGGACTTCTTCGTCCTCGAGCGGATCGACCTCACGCCCAGCCGGCGGGCCGCGCTGCAGGACACCGCCTACCTCATCGGCCAGGCGCTCACGCGCTTCACCGCGGCCGAGCAGCTGCAGACCGCGGGGCGCGAGCTCGTCGCGTCGATCGAGGAGGTCGAGCGCAACGTCCTGGCCGCGACCACGGTCGCGGGCGAGGGGCAGCGGCTCGTGCAGGCCGCGGACGACGACGTCGCCGGGCTCGGTCGGTCCAGCGAGGAGATCGGGCAGGTCGTGCGGACCATCGGCACGGTCGCCGCGCAGACCAACCTGCTCGCGCTCAACGCGTCCATCGAGGCCGCGCGCGCCGGCGACGCCGGGCGCGGGTTCGCGGTCGTCGCCAACGAGGTCAAGGAGCTCGCCGACCAGACGGCGCGCGCGACCACCGAGGTGGGCAGCCGGGTCGCCGAGATCCAGCGCCAGGTCGCCGCGACGGTCACCGCGCTCGCGGGCATCCGCAGCATCGTCGAGGAGATCAACGGCACGCAGCAGGTCATCGGCGCGGTCCTCACCGAGCAGGTCGCGGTGACGCGCTCGATCTTGGGTTGACCGGGGGCCACGCACCGCGTCCTCGCACGACGGGACGGGCGTCCCCGCGGCCGACGCCCGTCAGCGCGCGAACCGCAGCCCGCTCGCGCGCCGCACGGGACGCGTCACCGCCGCGCGCACGGCGTCGCCCGATCCGACGACCCGCACGTGCTCCCGCGCGCGCGTGATCGCCGTGTACAGCAGCTCGCGCGTCAGCAGCGGCGACGACGCGGGCGGCAGCACCACCGTGACCGACGTGAACTGGCTGCCCTGCGCGCGGTGCACCGTCATCGCGTGCACGGTCTCGACCGCGGGCAGCCGGTGCGGGCGCACCAGCCGGGGCGTCGCAGGGTCGCCGAACGCCGCGACGACGCCGCCGTGCCCGTCGGCCACCACGACGCCCGTGTCACCGTTCGACAGGCCCGTCGTGCGGTCGTTCGTCCTGACGAGCACGGGTCGCCCCGCGGGCCACGCGCCCGGGGCCGGGTCGTGCGTCGCGTCCTCGACCCAGCGCTGCGCGAGCGCCGCCCAGCGCGCGACCCCCGCGGGGCCGCGCCGGTGCGCGA
>JAEYNO010000239.1 GCA_023412515.1 Actinomycetes bacterium | reverse complement strand
GGGGTGGGGGTGACGCGGGGGGACGGGGCCGGCGGGGTCCGGGCCCGGGATCGGGGAGCGCGGCGGACGCGCGGGGGCGGCGCGTGCGGGCGGGGCCCGCGCGTGCCGGCGGGGGCTCAGCGGGTGTGCGCGAGGCCCTTGAGCAGGCGACGCTCGAGCCCGGAGACGACGACGTAGAGCAGCATCGACAGGATCGCGAGCGTGAAGACGCCGACCCAGATGAGCGCGATGTCGTACGTCGAGCCGGCGTAGTGGATCATCCGGCCGAGGCCCGCGTTGGAGCCGATGTACTCGCCGACGATCGCGCCGGTGAGCGCGAGGCCGATGCCCACGCGCAGGCTGGACGCGATCCACGGCAGCGTCGAGGGGACGACGACCTTGCGGAACACCTGCCAGCGCGACGCGCCCAGCGAGTACAGGAGCGTCGTGAGGTCCTTGTCGACCGACCGCACGGCGGCGTACGTGTTGAGCGTCTGGATGACGATGACCAGGGCCGTCGCCATCGCGACCTTCGACCCCATGCCGAGGCCGAGCACCAGCACGACGATCGGCGCGAGCGCGAGCTTGGGCATCGCCTCGAACGCGATGACGAGCGGCTCGGCGACCAGCGCGTAGCGCCGCGACCACCAGAACGACAGGCCGAGGACCACGCCGCTCGTGACGCCGATGACGAACCCGAGCACGGTCGAGGTGAACGTGAACCGCACGTCGGCGAGGATCCCGCCCTGCGTGAACGCGACGACCGCGGTGTCCCAGATGCGCGAGGGCTGGCTCCAGAAGAACGCGTCGATCCAGCCGGCCCGCACGCCGAGCTCCCAGCCCGCGAGCACCGCGACGACCACGCCGACGCGCAGCAGGTTGACGCTCCACGCGCTGGGCTCGCGCGCGCCGCGGCGGCGCCGGACGACGGGCAGCACGCTGCCGCGCAGGCGGCCGAGCTCGCGCAGCGAGTCCTGCGCGGTGACGGGGACTGCGGCCGGGGCCGGGCCGGTGGTGGTGCCGGCGGGCGAGGTCGTGGCGGGCGGGGTGGCCGTGGCGGTCATCGGGTCTCCTGGGCGTCGTGGGTCCGGTGGGCGCCGTTGAGCAGCTCGCGCGCGTCGGCCTTGAGGCGGACGAAATCGGCGCTCGTGACGACCGACGGCTTGCGGGGCCGGTCGAGGGGGACGTCGAAGCTCGCGACGATCCGGCCGGGCCGGGCGGACATCACGACGACGCGGTCCGACAGGTAGATCGCCTCGTCGATGTCGTGCGTGACGAACAGGACGGTCTTCTGGAAGTCGTCCCACAGGTCGAGGAGCCACTCCTGCATGTGCTCGCGCGTCTGCGCGTCGAGCGCGCCGAAGGGCTCGTCGAGCAGGATGACGTCGCGGTTGAACAGGATCGTGCGCAGCAGCGCGACGCGCTGGCGCATGCCGCCCGAGAGCTGCGCGGGGTACCGGCCCTCGAACCCGCCGAGTCCGTAGGTCGTGAGCAGCGGCCGCGCGATGGCCTGCGCGGCCTTGCGGCGCACGCCGCCGATCTCGAGCCCGAGGACGACGTTCTCCAGGACGGTGCGCCAGGGCAGCAGGAGGTCCTTCTGGAGCATGTAGCCGACGAGGCCCTGCTGCCCGGACCGGTCGACGCCGTCGATGAGGATGCGCCCCTCGGTGGGGGTGTCGAGCCCGGCGATGAGGTTGAACAGAGTGCTCTTGCCGCAGCCGCTGGGGCCGATGAGCGAGATGAACTCCCCGGGGCGGACGGTGAGGTCGGCGTCGACGAGCGCGTCGACCGTGCCGCCCTCGGGGCTGGGGAACCGGCGGTGCACGTGCTCGACGACGAGCTGCGCGTCGCTCGTCGTGCCGGTGGCGGACCCGCTCGGGGCCGGTGCCAGGGTCGTGGTCACGGGGGCTCCTTCTCGTCGGTTCTATAATCTATAGATGTTCTACGCCGCGCTCGTTTCACCGGCGTACGTCCCACGTAAAGGCGCTGTAACGGAGGCCCCGGATGACGCTCGCCCCCGCCGGGCCCCGACCCGCAGGGCCCGCCCGTGACCGCGCCGCACGTGCGAGCATGTCCGCCGTGAGCCCCACCGACGCGACGCGAGCCGACGCCCCGGTCACCGCGCACGTGTGGGTCCGCGAGCGCATCCGCGAGGCGATCTTCTCGGGCGTGTACGCGCCCGGCGCGCGCCTCGTGCAGGGCGAGATCGCCGACCGCTTCGGCACGAGCGTCACGCCCGTGCGGGAGGCCATGCGCGACCTCGCCAACGACGGGCTCATCGAGGTGCACCCGCAGCGCGCCGCGACCGTGCGGGACGTCGACCTCGACGAGGCCGTCGAGATCAACGAGATGCGGCTGCTGCTCGAGCCCCTCGCCGCCCGCCGCGCCGCCGAGCGCATCACCGACGCCGAGCTCGCGGCGCTGCGCCGCTCGGAGCAGGACATGGAGGCGGCCCCCGACCACGCGACGTGGCTCGAGCTCAACCGCCGGTTCCACCTCGAGGTCATCACGTACGCGCGCTCGCCGCGGCTCGGCGAGGTGCTGCGCAACCTGCGGCAGATCAGCAGCTTCTACCTCGCGGCGCTCGTGCGCGCGCAGGGCGGCGACCGCGAGAAGAGCGCGCGCGAGCACCGCGAGCTGCTCGACGCGTTCGCGCAGCGCGACGGCGACCGCGCCGCGCAGATCATGCTGCGGCACCTCGCCGACGCGCACCGGCTGCGCGAGCGCCTGGGCGCGCCGGACTGACCGCGGCGGGGCCCGCCACGCGCGCCGGCCTCCCGAGAGCCCGGTGCGCGTCTCTCTCCGTGTCGGGCCACGTGGCCGTTCGAACCAGGTCGTGGGGGGGTGGGGGGGGGGGGGGGGCGGCCCCCCCGC
>JAEYNO010000227.1 GCA_023412515.1 Actinomycetes bacterium | reverse complement strand
CTGCTGGCGCTGCTCGCGGGGGTCGGACGGACGACGCTGGCGATGGCGCGCGAGCACGACCTCCCCGCGTGGCTCGCGGCCGTCGCACCCGGCCGGGCGACGCCGGCGCGCGCGACCGTCACGGTCGGTCTGGTCGTCGCCGTGCTCGTCGCGCTGCTGGACCTGCGTGGCGCCATCGGGTTCTCGTCGGCCGGGGTGCTGCTGTACTACGCGGTCGCGCACGTCGCGGTGCTGCGCGGTCGGACGTGGCGCGACGGGCGCACCCGGGGCGGCACGCGCGCGCCGTCGACGTGGTCGGTGCGCGTCCTGCCCGTTGCGGGCCTCGTCGGCTGCCTGCTGCTCGTCGTCACGCTGCCGCCGTCCGCGCTGGTCATGGCGCTGGGCGTCGTCGCCGTCGGCGTCGTCGGGCGGGTGCTGCTGCGTCGTCGCGCGACGACCCCCTGAACCGTCTCGCCCGAACCCCGGAAAACCCGTTGGCGGCCCCGCCGGCGCGGCGTAGCGTCGTCGGTACACGGAGAGGAGGTGGTCCGAGACATGAAGTACTTCCGGACGCGTGAGGTGGCTGCCCGCTAGCCGCCCGAGACATCGGACGGACCGCGTAGATCCGCAGGTGCCCCGCCGGACCACCCGGCACGGGCGGCAGCGAATCCCCGCAGTCACCGCAGCCCGTGGGAGCCGCGACCTCGTCCCTCGCGGCAGGGCCCCGTCAGGGGTTCCGGCCCACGGGCTGTTCCCTGCCCGCACGCCGGCGGTGGCAGGCTGGGGGCGTGGCCCTCAAGACCCCCGCCGAGATCGAGCAGATGCGTCCCGCCGGGCGGTTCGTCGCGCACGTCCTCACGTCGTTGCGCGCGTACGCCCAGGTCGGCATGACGACGAACGACCTGGACGCGCACGCGCGCGGCCTCATCGAGGAGGCCGGGGCGCGCTCGGTGTACCTCGGCTACCACCCGAGCTTCGGCGCCATGCCGTACCCGGGGGTGCTGTGCACGTCGGTCAACGACCACGCGCTGCACGGCCTGCCGTCGGACCGCGTGCTCGCCGACGGCGACGTCCTCAGCATCGACTTCGCGTGCGACGTCGAGGGCTGGGTCGCGGACTCGGCGCTGACGTTCCAGCTCGGCACGACGACGCCCGAGGCGCAGCGCCTCATCGGCACCACCGAGCGCGCGCTCGCGGCGGGCGTCGCCGCCGCGCAGCCCGGCGCCCGCATGGGCGACGTGTCCGCCGCGATCGGCCGCGTCGGGCGGCAGGCCGGGTACGGCATCAACACCGACTTCGGCGGTCACGGCGTGGGCCGCACGATGCACGAGGAGCCGCACGTCCCCAACGACGGTCGCGCCGGGACGGGCCCGCGCCTCAAGCCGGGCCTGGTCATCGCCATCGAGCCGTGGTTCATGGCCGGCGGCAGCGGCTACGTGGTCGACGACGACGGCTGGACCATCCGCAGCGCCGACGGCTCCACGGCCGCGCACGCCGAGCACACGGTCGCGATCACGAAGCGCGGCCCGGTGGTGCTGACCGCGCGGGACTGAGCGCGCGAGACGAGCGCGCGGCCCGACCAGACGGGCCCGACCAGGCGCGACCGACGTCGAGCCGCCGTTCCGGCCCCCCGGACCACGGACTCTGGCAGGGTCGGGTGATGGCCACCGGAGACCTGCCCCACGCCCGCCCCGTCGACCCCGACGCGTGGACCGGTGAGGACACCACGCCCGTCTACCGCGACCGCGGGTGGTGGGTGAGCACGGCGGCCGGTGTCGTGCTGCTGGCAGCGATGTGGGCGACGCCGTTCGGCCTCGCGGCCGCGGGGGTCCTCGCGGGCGTCGGGATCGCGCTCCACCCGGGCAAGGGGCGCGACGACCGGATCGCGCGCGCCGTGTACGCGGGCGGGTTCGTGCTGCTCGTCGGGCTCATGCCCGTGCTCAGCGCGGGGGCTGCGGGGCTGAGCCTCGGGCAGCGGGTCGCGCAGGCCGTCGGCGGCCTGGTCGCCGGGCTCGTCGTCGGCAAGGTCGTGCAGGTCAGGCGGGACGCAGCTCGGCGGGCACGGCGCTCGGCGGCGTGACGCCCACGGGCTCGACGAGCACGAGCGGGTCCGCGTCGAGGTCGAGCACGCGCGAGCGCGCCGGTGCCGTGGTCGCGGTCTCGAAGCGCACGGTCGCCTCACGGCCCCGCACGTGCACGACCCAGCCGCGCCCGAGCGTCGCGTGCTCGACGTCGAGCCCGGGGCGGGCGTTGGCCTCGTCGAGCGGGCGTCCGACGGGCGACGGGCCCAGCGGGCGTCCGACGACGGCAGCCCCGGACCCGGGGTCGGCGGCGTCCGCAGCGTCGAGGGCGGTGACGTCGGGGAGGTCGGGGTCGGCGGCCGGGTCGGTGGTCGCGTCGTCGTCCACGGGGGTGTCAGCGGGGGCGGTGACGTCGACACCCGTGGGACGGTCGTCGGCCGTCGCGACGTCGGGCGCGTCCTGGATCCCGGGCGCGTCGGCTGCGTCGGGTGCGTCCGCGACCTCGGGCGGGTCGGCGAGGTCGGGCGGGTCGGCGAGGTCGGGCGGGTCGGCGACGTCGGTCGCGTCGACGGCCTCGGGCGCGTCGACGACCGCGAGCCGGCCGCTGACGTGGTCGTGCTCGGCGACCACGGCGCGACGGGGCGCGTCGAACAGGTGCGCGTCGAGGTCGAGCGCGAGCTGCGCGTGCGCCGACAGCGCGTGGAACGCGACGCCCAGCAGCCGCACGGGCTCGACCACGCCCGCCGCGAGCACCGCCCGCCGCGCGGCGTCCCGCAGGTCGGCGTCGGACGCCGTGGGGTGCGGGAACGTGACGGAGCGTGTCACGGTCGAGAAGTCGGCGTAGCGCACCTTCGCGACGACCGTGCGGGCGGCGCCGCCGTGCCGTTCGAGCCGCTGCAGCGCCTCGTCGACCACGTCGTCGACGGCCGCGAGCACGACGTCGCGCCCCCGCAGGTCCGTGGCGAACGTGCGCTCGGCGCCCGCCGACTTCCGCTCGGTGGACGTGACGACGGGCCGGTCGTCGAGCCCGCGGGACATGAGGTACAGCCCCGTGCCGTGCGCCTCGCCGAGCGTCATCGTCAGCGTGTCGAGGGGCTGGCGGCGCAGGTCGGCGACGGTCCGCACCCCCAGCCGCTCGAGCGCGCCCTGCGTCGCGGGCCCGACGCCGGGGACGGTGCGCACGTCGAGCGGCAGGAGCACGTCGTCCTCGTCCTCGGGGCGCACCACGACGACACCGCCGGGCTTGCGCAGGTCGGACGCGATCTTGGCGACGAGCTTGGACCGCGCGACGCCGACCGACACCGTGAGCCCCGTGAGCTCGGCGACGCGCGCCTGCAACCACGCCGCGGCCTCCTCGGGCTCGGGGACGCCGTCGCGGGCGAGCGCGAGGTCGGCGAACGCCTCGTCGATCGACAGCGGCTCGACCGCGGGCGTCAGCTCGCGCAGCACCCCCATGATGACCTGCGAGTACGCCGAGTACGCCGCGAACCGCGGCACCAGCACGGCCGCCGCCGGGCTGAGCCGGCGGGCCCGGGCCATGGGCATCGCAGACCGGGCACCGTCCCGCCGCGCCTCGTACGACGCGGTCGACACGACCCCACGCCCGCCGACGCCCCCGACGAGCACGGGCCGCCCGCGCAGCGACGGCTTGTCGCGCTGCTCGACGGCCGCGAAGAACGCGTCGGCGTCGAGGTGCAGGACGGTCGCGGCGTCGCGCACGCGCACGCCCGCCTCGAGCCGCTGCGCGCGATCACCTCCCCGGTCCACGCCCCCATCCTCCGTCGTCCGGCTGACACCCACCCGCCGCGCGCGGCGTCCGGGACCCGTCATCGGTCGCGCGTGCTCGGTGCGACCCCGTCATCGGTCGCCCGTGCTCGGTGCGACCCCGCCATCGGTCGCTTCCGAGGCGCCGGGCGCACGACTGATCACGGGATGGGCGTCGGGGCGACCGATGGCAGGCCGGCGTCGGCGGAGGTCACCGTGCGCACGTCTCGTGGACAGCTGCCGGGTCGGTGCGCGGGGCCAGGTCGTGGTCGCGCAGGATCACCGACAGGCGCGGGTCGTGCGTCACGGGGTCGGACTGCGCGGCGCACAGGCGCTCGAACGGGTCGTGCTCGTACTCGATGTCGAGCACCACGGGGTAGACGGCCGTGTACGCGCCGCACTCGTCCCACTGCCCGCACGACTCGGACACCACGAGGTCGGCGCCGAGTGCCCGCACCGCCTCCGCGAGGTCCGGTGCGTTCTTCTGCGCGTACGCCAGGCCGTGCGCGTGGGCCCGTTCGACCAGCAGCGCCGTGAACGCGAGCGCGTCGTCGGGCGTCAGCAGGTCGCGCGAGCGCGTGAACGAGTCGAGGTTGTCGACCTCGACGGCGTCGAAGCCGCCGGCGGCGCACGCGTCGATCGACGCGCCGACCCGTTCGGCGACCCGGGCCCGCAGGTCGGGCGTCGACAGGTCGTACAGCACCTCGTCGGGCCACCCCTCGTCGGCCACGGGCTCGCCGCCGTCGTGCAGCACCAGGTCGGGCTCGTCGCGCAGCACCGCGGCGGTGTCGCCGGGCTGGGTCTGGAACCCGTTGACGTAGCAGATCGCGTACGGCCCGGCGGGCTGCTCGGTGGAGTCGCGCGCGACCGCGGCCGAGTCGGCGTCCGGCTCGTCGGCGCCGCCGAGCTGGTACTCGAACGGCGCACCGGCGGGCGGCAGCCGGACGCCCGGCGCGGCGGCGCCCGACGGCGCAGCGGGTGCCTCGACC
>JAEYNO010000188.1 GCA_023412515.1 Actinomycetes bacterium | reverse complement strand
GGCGACGACGCCCGGCCCGGGGCGACGCCCGGCCGGGAGCGACGACGGCCCGGGCGGCGCGGGCCGGCACCACGACTGCCCGATGCCACGACTGCCCGAAGCCAACACGGCAGGGCACGACGACGGCCCCGGACGTCGGTGACGTCCCGGGCCGTGGCCGCGCGGCCGGAGGGCACCCGGGGTGCCCGCACGGTCACGCGTCGATGAGGTGACGCTCGTCGAGGACGACGGCACCCGCGGCGAGCAGCTTGGACTCGTGCGCGCGGAAGTGGTGGCCGCAGAACAGCAGCTCGGCGCCGCCCGCGGTGGCGAGCGTCGCGCGGACGTACGCCTGCGCGCCGCAGCGGTCGCAGCGGTCCTGGCGGGTGAGCTGGGCGGTGGGGGCGTCGGTGGTGATGACGGACATGGCCGGACTCCTCGTCTCCTCGGGGCCCGCGGCGGGTGTCGGGGCGACGTCCTACCGCGTTCTGCTCACCTGAACCATCGTCCATCCGCGGGTCTTCCGCGAGCGTGTTCGCTCAGCGGGGAACCGGGCACGCGGACGGGGCCGGGGTGCGGCCCTCGGGAGGACCCCACCCCGGCCCCGTGCACGGTGACCGGCGGGACGGCTACCGCTGGAGCGTCAGCAGCCCTGGGCGGTACGGCCACGTGTGGTACTCGCCGCCCGAACCCGGCGCGCGGCCCTGGTAGAGCATCTGCAGGTTGCACGGGTCGATCGTCATGGTCTGGTCGGCGTTGGTGCGCAGCAGCTCACCGTGGCTGATGTCGTTGGTCCAGGTCACGCCCGTGTTCGTGCGGCCCGCGAACGGGTTGTTGAACGTCGTGGCGTTGGGCGTCCACGTGCCGTCCAGGCTCGTGGCCGTGAAGGACCGGAAGTAGCGACCCTGGCCGTTCTGCGCCTCGACGATCATGAGGTACTTCTGCTGGCCCTGGAGCTTGTAGACCTGCACGGCCTCGAACAGGTTCTCGGGGGTGTCGGTCATGATCGTCTGGTACGACGAGCCGAAGTTGCCGGGGAAGTTCCCGATCGGCATGGACGCCCGGTAGATGCGGCCGTTGTCGCCCGCGAAGAACAGGTACATGTTCCTGTCGTCACCGATGAGCGCCTGGTCGATCGGGCCGGTGCCCGAGTTGCTGATCGAGCCGGTGAACAGGTTCTGCGGCGCCGACCACGAGTTCACGTCGGCCGGGTTGGTGGACGTGCGGTACGTGAACGCCGCGCCGCCCCACTGGTAGGCGAGCACCCAGATGTTCTTCGGCGCGAAGTAGAACAGCGACGGCGCGACCGCGTTGAACGGCATGCGGTTCTGGGCGACGGAACCCATCTGGGAGTAGTTCGAGAACAGCCCGAAGTTCATCGAGCCCCAGTTCCGCCCGTCGTTGGTCGTGGCGTACACGAGCTGCTGGCCGTTGTACGGCGCCACGGTGAAGTCCTTGAGCGAGACCCAGCCGTTCTTCGGCTGCGCGAGCGCGCCGGTCGACGTCCACCGGTAGCTCGTCGGGAGCTGGCACGTGCCGCCGGGGTTGCCCGGCGTCGGCGTCGGGGTGGGCGTCGGGTTGGTGCCGCCGCCCAGGCGCACGAGCTGCCACTGCTGGTTGGCGCCGCCCCAGTTGGTGTACTGCACGACGTTCGCGCCGTCGGCGGTCGACGCGCCCTGGACCTCGACGGCCTTGTTCGACTGCCGGTTGATGAGGATGACGTACCCGTCGCCGGCGTCCTGCAGCCGGAACCGCTGGTTGGCCTGGTTGTAGTCGGTGTACTGGTTGATGGCGGCGCCGTCGGCCGTCGACCAGTTGTAGACGTCGAGCACCTTGCCGGACAGGCGGGACTTGATGCGGTAGTCGCCGTTGCCGGAGTCGACGAACTGCCACTGCTGCTGCTGGCCGTCGTTGCGGGTCCACTGCGTGATGCGGGCGCCGTCGTTCGTGGCCAGGTTGTAGACGTCGAGCGCCTTGCCGCTCTGGCGGTTGATGAGCACGTACGACGCGTTCGTGTCGACGGTCGCGGCCGTCGCGGCGGGGGCCGTGGCGAGCGCGAGCCCGCCGGCGGTCACGGCGGTCGCGGCCGCCACGACGGCCGACGTCCAGCGGCGTCGGGTCCCCCGCACCGGGGCGGCGGCCCCGAGCGCGCGTGCTGGTCTCATGGTGCTCTCCTTCGAGTCGTCCGTGGACGGGGTGGGTCGAAGCGGTTGCTCCGCACGCGACCTGCGCGGACCCGCGACGCTGCTGGGTCGGCGCAGCCCTGGCGGACCGCGATGTGAACCTTCACATTGCCACGCCCCGTACGCCGGTTTGAAGGGGTCCGTGCCCGAGTGAAACGTTTACTCACTCGCGTGGGGTGCGCTTTCCGAGGCGTGCCGGCGCTCGCGTCGCGCCGCGCTGGACGGGCTACGACGCGTCGTGCGAGCCCGCCCGACGGTCCCCGTCGCGGGGTGCCGCCACCGCCGCGTCGACGTGCGGCCGGGCGAGGGCCACGTCGTCCGACGACCCGGGCCCTCGTGCGGCGCCACCCGCCGTCACCCGTCCCGGTTCGCGGTGGCGCTCGACCGCGGCG
>JAEYNO010000019.1 GCA_023412515.1 Actinomycetes bacterium | reverse complement strand
ACCGCGAGCGCGAGCAGCGCACCGGGGCGCGTCAGCGGGTGGTGCCGCAGGCGGGCGGGCAGCGCGCGCGGGCCGCGGTGGGCACGCGTCGGCGTCCCGGTGCGGACGGCCACCGGTGCGGCGGTCTCGGCGACGGTCATGCGGCGGCCCTCCCCCGGGTCAGGCGCGGGTCGAGCAGCGGGTACGCCACGTCGACCAGCAGGTTGACGACGACGAACACCGCGGCCGCGACGACCACGAGGCCGAGGACGACCGGGATGTCCTGCGTCGTGACGGCGGACTGCACGAGCCGCCCGAACCCCTGGCGCGAGAACACGGTCTCGACGACCACGGACCCGGCCAGCACGTTCCCGACGAGCACGCCGAGCAGCGTGAGGGCCGGCAGCACGGCGTTGCGCGTGACGTGGTGCAGCTGCACGCGCGTGCGGGTCGCGCCCTTGGCGAGCGCGGTCTCGACGTACGGCGCGCGCCACGCGGCGCCCATGCCGTGCGCGAGCACCTGCGCGACGGTCGCGCCGAGCGGGATCGCGAGAGTCACGGCCGGCAGCACGAGGCTCGCGGCGCCCTGGTTGCCGACGGCCGGGAACAGGGGGTACCGGAACGACAGCACCTGCAGCAGCACGAGCCCGACCCAGAACGTCGGCACCGCGACGCCCAGCGGCGGCAGCGCGAGCAGGACGCCCCGCAGGCGCGCCGACCGCGTCCACGTCGCGGCGGTCGCGAGCGCACCGCCGCCGACGACCGCGAGGACCAGGGCCAGGGCCGCCAGCCGCGCGGTCTCGGGCAGCGCGGCCGCGATGAGGCCGGCCACGGGCGCACCCGACGCGACGGACGTGCCGAGGTCGCCGCGCAGCGTGCGGCCCAGCGCGCCGACGTACTGCTGCAGCGGACCCTGGTCGAGCCCGTACCGGGCGCGCAGCGCGTCGGCCTGCGCGGGGTCGACGTACCCGCCGGTCGAGCTCTGGTCGAGCATGATGCTCACCGGGTCGCTGGGCAGCAGGTACAGCACCGCGAACGCCACGGTGAACGCGGCGAGCAGCACGGCCGCGGCGCCGACGACGCGGTGCAGGACGTACCGGGTCACGGCGTCGGCTCGATCCACGCGTCGTGGAAGAGCAGCCGCGACGACGCGTCGAACGCGACGCCGTGCACGTCGCCGGCCACGCCGATGGACTGCGCGAGCTCGAACAGCGGGATCGCGAGCCCCTGGTCCAGCACCTCGCGCTGGGCCTGCGCGACGAGGTCGGCGCGCGCGGCGGGGTCGGCCGTGGCGAGCTGCGCGTCGAGCAGCGGGTCGAGCACGGCGTCGGCCGGTCGCTGGTTGATGTTGCGCAGCGCCGACGAGAACTGCGTGCGCAGGATGTCGCCGTCGGCGCGCGTGACGTTGTAGTAGTACGTGCCGAACGTGCCGGCCGTCAGCGACTGCTGCTGCTCCGCGGGGGTCTGCTGGCGGATCTGCAGGTCGACGCCCGCGGCGCGCAGCTGCTGCTGGACCAGCTCGAGCACGGCCTGCGACCCGGTGAACAGCGGTGCGTACACGACGTCGAACGTGAGCCGCCGGCCGTCCTTCTCGCGGATGCCGTCGTCGCCGGGCTCCCAGCCGGCGTCGCCGAGCAGGTCGGCCGCGGCGTCGGCGTCGAGCGCGAGCTCGTCGGACAGGTCGACGTACCCGGGCGTGGTCGACGCGAGCACGCTGGTGGCGGGCCGGAACGCGTCGGACAGCACGGTGTCGACGAGCTGCTGCCGGTCGATCGCGAGGTTGACCGCGCGCCGCACGTCGGGGTCGTCGAGCGGCGCGGCCGTGACGTTGGGCTGCAGCACGAACACGACGCCCGGGTTGGTGCGCGTGAGCACCGTGCCGTCCGCCGCCTCGACCTGCGCGACGTCCTGCGGCAGCACGTCGCCGACCGCGTCGAACTGGTCGGACGCGAGGCCGCCGGCGCGCACGCCCGACTCGGGCACGACCGTGAACTCGATGCGGTCGAGGTACGCCTCGCCGTCGTGGTCGGAGACGCCCGACGCCCACGCGTACCCGTCGCGTCGCGTGAGCACGGCGCCCTGGTCCTGCGTGTAGCTCTCGAGCACGAACGGGCCGGAGCCGACGACGTCGCCCTGCAGCCGCGCCTCGGGCGCGGCCTGCGTGGTCGCCTCGGACAGGATCGCGAGCGAGACCGTCGACGTGGCCTGCAGGAACTGCGCGTTGGGGGCCTCGAAGACGACGGTCGCGGTGCTCTCGTCGTCGACGCGCGTCTCGACGTACCCCGAGAGGTAGCTCGTCGCGAGCGCCGAGCCGGCGCCGAGCCCGGCGGCCAGCACGTCGAGGTTCGCCTTGACGGTCGCGGCCGTGAGCGGCGTGCCGTCGGAGAACGTGACGCCGTCGCGGAGGTGGAACGTGAACTGCGTGAGGTCGTCGCTCACGTCCCAGCTCGTCGCGAGCCACGGCACGATCTCGCCCGTCTCGGGGTCCTGGTCGGTGAGCGAGTCGGCGAGCTGGCGCGCGACGTAGATGCTGACGTTCGAGCCGACCTGCTGGGGGTCGACGCCGCTGGGCGACGCGCCGAGCGCGAAGCGCAGCGTGCCGCCGGGCACGGGGTCGGCGCTCGCGGCGGCCGCGTCGGACGGGCC
>JAEYNO010000156.1 GCA_023412515.1 Actinomycetes bacterium | reverse complement strand
CGCCCGTGGCGGTGTGCACGAGCCACGCGTCGTCCAGGTCGCCGGGTGCGTACTCGCGCGCGTGCCACGTGAGCGCACCGGCGGCCGCGAGGTCCGCGAGGTCCTCGCACAGCGCGGGCGCCACGAGGCGGACCACGGCGCCGTCCGTCAGCAGCGCCCGCACGCGGCGGGCCGCGACCGGACCTCCGCCGACGACCACGACCAGCCGCCCGGTGACGTCGAGCAGCAGCGGGTGGCGCGGGCTCATATCCCGGCCCCCGCGAGCCAGTCGTCGTCGCGCTCGTCCGCGCGCACGGGCACCAGCCGGTCCAGCAGGGTCGGGCCGACCAGGCCCGCCGCGAGCGTCGACCCGTCGGCGGGGTCGACCACGAGGAAACCGCCCGTGCGTCGGTGCGTCGCGTAGTCGTCCAGCACCACCGGCTCGGCCAGGCGCAGGCGCACGCGGCCGATCGCGTTGAGCCCGAGCGAGCGGGGCGCCGCCTCGGTCGAGGTGTCGGTCGCGTCGATCGTGCGCACGGTGTCGACCGGGTCCCACTGCTCGACCGTCAGCGTGTCGACGTCGAGCCGCGCGTCGACCTCGCGCAGCAGCGCGCGCACCGTGCGCGTGCCGATCCGCACGAGCACGCGCGCACCGGGCACCGACCGCCGTTCCGTGAGCCAGCAGACCGTGCCGACCAGGTCCTGGCCGGTCGGCACCGGCTCGTCGGCCGGGACCAGCACGTCACCGCGCGCGACGTCGACGTCGTCGGCGAGGCGCACGGTGACCGACCGCGGGGCGTCCGCCGCCGTCAGGGGGCCGTCGAACGTGTCGATGCCGACCACGCGGCTGGTCCGCCCCGACGGCAGCACGCGGACCGCGTCGCCCACCCGCACGACGCCCGACGCGACCTTGCCCGCGTACCCCCGGTAGTCGGGGTGCTCGGGGGTGCGGGGGCGGATCACGTACTGCACGGGCAGGCGCAGCGGCTCGGTGCTCGCGTCGCGCGCGACCGGCACGGCCTCGAGCAGCTCCAGCAGCGTCGGGCCGTCGTACCAGGGCGTGCGCGCCGACCGCTCGACGACGTTGTCGCCCTCGAGCGCCGACAACGGCACCGCGTGCACCTCGGGCAGGCCGAGCACGCGCGCGTGGTCGGCGAACTCGTGCGCGATCGACCGGAACGTCGCGGCGTCGAAGCCGACCAGGTCCATCTTGTTGACCGCGAGCACGACGTGCGGCACGCCCAGCAGCGCTGTGAGCGCGGCGTGCCGACGCGTCTGCTCCAGGACGCCCTTGCGCGCGTCGACCAGCACGATCGCGAGCTCGGCCGTCGACGCTCCCGTGACCATGTTGCGCGTGTACTGCACGTGCCCCGGCGTGTCCGCCAGCACGAACGCGCGACGCGCGGTCGAGAAGTACCGGTACGCGACGTCGATCGTGATGCCCTGCTCACGTTCGGCGCGCAGGCCGTCGGTCAGCAGCGCGAGGTCGACCGCGCCGCCGTCGCCGCCGCGTGCCGCGGTCGCGCGCTCGACGGCGGAGAGCTGGTCGGCCAGCACGGACTTCGTGTCGTAGAGCAGCCGCCCGATGAGCGTGCTCTTGCCGTCGTCGACCGACCCGGCGGTCGCCAGGCGCAGCAGGTCGCGGCGCGCGTGGCCGTCGTCGACCCCGGTTGCCGGTGCGTCGAGGACGTCGGCGGGTGCGTGCGTGCCCATCAGAAGTACCCCTCGCGCTTGCGGTCCTCCATGGCGGCCTCGGAGGCCCGGTCGTCCGCGCGGGTGGCCCCGCGCTCGGTGAGGCGGCTCGCGGCGACCTCGGCGATGACGTCGGCGACGGTCGCCGCGGTCGAGTCGACCGCACCCGTGCAGCTCATGTCGCCGACCGTGCGGTACCGCACGCGACGGCGCTCGACCGGCTCGTCGGGCCGCGGACCGCCCCAGTCGCCCGCGGTCAGCCACATGCCGTCGCGCGCGAACACGTCGCGCTCGTGCGTGTAGTAGATCGACGGCAGGTCGATCCGTTCGCGCTCGACGTACCGCCACACGTCGAGCTCGGTCCAGTTCGACAGCGGGAAGACGCGCACGTGCTCGCCCGGCCGGTGGCGACCGTTGTACAGGTCCCACAGCTCAGGGCGCTGCCGGCGCGGGTCCCACTGCCCGAACTCGTCGCGCAGCGAGAACACGCGCTCCTTGGCACGCGCCTTCTCCTCGTCGCGCCGTCCGCCGCCGAACACGGCGTCGAACCGGTGCGCCGTGATGGCGTCGAGCAGCGGCACGGTCTGCAGCGGGTTGCGCGAGCCGCCCGGCCGCTCCACGACGCGGCCGTCGTCGATCGCGTCCTGCACGCTCGCGACCACGAGGCGCAGGCCGAGCTCGGCGACCGTGCGGTCGCGGTACTCGATGACCTCGGGGAAGTTGTGCCCGGTGTCGACGTGCATGACCGGGAACGGCACCGGCGCGGGCCAGAACGCCTTGCGCGCGAGGTGCAGCATGACGATCGAGTCCTTGCCGCCCGAGAACAGCAGGACGGGGCGCTCGAACTCGCCCGCGACCTCGCGGATCACGTGGACGCCCTCGGACTCGAGCGCGTCGAGCTGCGTCAGCCGGGCCGGCGCCGCGGCCGGCAGGGAGGTGGTGGTCGTCGTCATGTGTGCAGCCCGCATTCCGTCTTGTTCCTGCCCGCCCAGCGCCCCGCGCGCGGGTCCTCGCCCGGTGCCACCGCGCGCGTGCACGGCGCGCACCCGATCGACGCGTACCCCAGCTCGCGCAGCGGGTTGAGCACGACGTGGTGCTCGGCGACGTACGCGTCGACGTCGTCCGCGGTCCACGCGGCGAGCGGGTTGAGCTTGACCTTGCCGCGTCGCGCGTCCCACCCGACGACGGCGATGTCGGTGCGCGTCGGCGCGTCCTCGCGGCGCATGCCCGTGATCCACGCGGCGTACGGCGCGAGGCCGCGCTCGAGCGGCTCGACCTTGCGCAGCGCGCAGCACAGGTCGGGGTCGCGGTCGTGCAGCCGCGGGCCGTGCTCGGCGTCCTGCTCGGCGACGGTCCGCAGCGGCAGCACGGTGCGCAGCCGCACGTCGGTGAACGCCGCGTAGTAGTCGCGCGTGCCGATCGTCTCGGCGAAGTGGTAGCCCGTGTCGAGGAAGATCACGTCGATCCCCGGCACGGCCTTCGCGGCGATGTCGACGAGGACCTCGTCGCCCATCGACGACGCCAGCACGAGGTCGTCGCCGAACGCGTCCCGCGCCCAGCGCAGCACGTCGCCCGGGTGGGCGCCCTCGAGCTCGCGGCCGGCGCGCTCGGCCAGCGCGCGCAGCTCGTCGGCCGCCAGGCCCGCGGCCACCGGCGCGCTCACCGCGCCACCAGCCCGACGAAGCGCAGCGCGAACGCCCGCGCGCACGTGCGGCACTCCCACTGCCCGTGTGTCTCGCCCGCGGGCCACAGGTCCTCGCCCGCGCAGAACGGGCAGTAGTACGGCACCGCGCGCTGCCCGGAGTCGCTCGTGCTCATCGCAGGTCCTCCTCGTCCGCCCGCTGCACCCACTGCGCGAACAGCTCGCCCTCGGCGCGCTGCTCGTCGAACCGGCGCGTGACGCGCTCGACGTAGTCGGGCAGCTCGGCGGCGGGCACGCGCAGGCCGCGCAGCGTCTTGCCGAGCCCGCTGGTCAGGCCGAGCCCGCCGCCGAGGTGCACCTGGTAGCCCTCCTCGCCGTCCGCCAGCGCGCCCTTGAGCCCGATGTCGGCGGTCTGGATGCGCGCGCACGAGTTGGGGCAGCCGTTGACGTTGATCGTGATCGGCTGGTCGAACGTCGGCAGCCGGTCCTCGAGCTCGCCGACCAGCGCCGCCGCGCGGCCCTTGGTCTCGACGATCGCGAGCTTGCAGAACTCGATGCCGGTGCACGCGAGCGTGCCGCGGCGGAACGTCGACGCGGTCCGCACGTGCAGGCCGAGGGACTCGAGCCCGTCGACGAGCGCGTCCACGCGGCCCGCCTCGACGTCGAGCACGACGAGCTTCTGCTCGGTCGTCAGCTGCACGCGGTCGGACCCGGCCTCCTCGACGAGGTCGGCCAGCGCGGTGAGGACGGGGCCGGAGACGCGTCCCACGGTCGGTGCCGCCCCCACGTAGAAGCGGCCGTCCTTCTGCGGGTGCACGCCCACGTGGTCGCGCCGGCCGGTCGGCGGGGGCGGCGGCTCGGGGCCGTCGGGCAGCGCGTACCCGAGGTACTCCGTCTCGAGCACCTGCCGGAACAGCGCGGTGCCCCAGTCGGCGAGCAGGAACTTCAGACGGGCGCGCGTGCGCAGCCGGCGGTAGCCGTAGTCGCGGAAGATCCCGACGACGCCGGCCCAGACCTCGGGCACGCGCTCGAGCGTGACGAACGCGCCGAGACGCTTGCCGAGCATGGGGTTGGTCGACAGCGCGCCGCCCACCCACAGGTCGAAGCCGGGGCCGAGCTCGGGGTGCACGACCCCCACGAACGCGACGTCGTTGATCTCGTGGGCGACGTCGTGGTGCGGCGACCCGCTGATGGCGGTCTTGAACTTGCGCGGCAGGTTCGAGAACGCCGGGTCCCCGATGTAGCGCTCGCGGATCGCGGTCACGGCGGGCGTGCCGTCGACGATCTCGTCGGCCGCGACACCGGCCACGGGGGAGCCGAGGATGACCCGCGGCACGTCGCCGCACGCCTCCTGCGTGGTCAGACCGACCGACTCCAGGCGCCGCCAGATCTCGGGGACGTCCTCGATGCGGATCCAGTGCAGCTGGACGTTCTGCCGGTCGGTGATGTCGGCCGTGTCGCGCCCGAACTCCTGCGAGATCCCGGCCACGGTCCGCAGCTGCGCGAGCGTGAGGGTGCCGCCGTCGCAGCGCACGCGCAGCATGAAGTACTCGTCGTCGAGCTCGTGCGGCTCGAGCGTGGCCGTCCGCCCGCCGTCGATGCCCGGCCGGCGCTGCGTGTACAGGCCCCACCAGCGCATCCGACCGCGCAGGTCGTCCGGCGGGATCGACGCGAAGCCCTCGTGCGCGTAGATCGTCTCGATCCGGTGGCGCACGTGCAGGCCGTCGTCCTCCTGCTTGAGCCGCTCGTTGGCGTTGAGGGGCTCGCGCTGGTCGAACGCCCACTGGCCCTCGGGGCGCTTGGCCGGCTCGGCGAGCCGTGGGGTGGTCGTGGTCTGCGCCATCGGGCGCACCTCCGGGGATGCCGGGGCGCGTGCTCACGCGTCCGCGCACGACCGTCAGCGGTCGTACGGCTCGGGCGCGGACACGCGCCCGAAGGGGACGGGGCGGGTCAGCGGGTCCGCGGACAGCACGTGAACGGGACCGTGGGGGCGCAACAGCGCCGACACGCACAGACGGTCCCGAGGAGGTTCACGTGACGAGGGTGACACGCGTCATGACCACGCGTCAGCAGGTGTCCGGATCGCGAGACACGTGCCCAAGGAGTGGACGCCCGTCCAGGCGCCCCGGGGCAGGCGCGGGGCTCGGCCCGGCCGCGCGCCCGCCGCGGACGTGGGACGTATCCTCGACCCTCGTGACGACCGACGAGGCAGGGGGAGCGTCGGCCGCGCCGTCGCTCACCGCGCGCCACCCCCGCGTGCCCGCCGACCGGCTCCTGGCCGAGCTCGCGCCGCCCCGGCACTTCGCGCACGAGTCGTTCGACACGTACCGCCCCGACGCCGCGCACCCGTCGCAGCGGCGCGCGCTGGACCGGCTGCGCGAGGTCGCCGACGCCCTCGCCGCACCCGCCCGTGGGGGACGCTGGTGGCGTCGGGCGGCCGCACCCGCGGCGCCCGCCGTGTACCTCGACGGGGGGTTCGGCGTCGGCAAGACCCACCTGCTCGCGTCGCTCGCGCACGCCGTCGGGCTCGAGCGCACCGTGTACGGCACCTTCGTCGAGCTCACCCACCTCGTCGGGGCGCTGGGGTTCGCGCCGACGGTCGACGCGCTCGCCGCGCACCGCCTCGTCTGCATCGACGAGTTCGAGCTCGACGACCCCGGCGACACGGTGCTCATGTCGCGCCTGCTGCGCGAGCTCGCCGACCGCGGCGTGGCGCTCGCCGCGACGTCCAACACGCTGCCCGGCGCGCTCGGCGAGGGGCGCTTCGCCGCCGAGGACTTCCTGCGCGAGATCCAGGCCCTCGCGGCGCGCTTCGAGGTGCTGCGCATCGACGGCGACGACCACCGGCACCGGACGGTCAGCACGCACGCCGCCCGCCTCGACGACGCCGCGGTCCGCGCCGCGGTCGCGGCGAGGCCGGGTGCCACGATCGACGGCTTCGACGCGCTGCTCGACCACCTCGCGACCGTGCACCCGAGCCGCTACGGCGCGCTGCTCGACGGCGTGCCCCTCGTGGGGCTCACCGGGGTCCACCAGGTCGACCGGCAGGACGTCGCGCTGCGGCTGGTCGTCCTGGTCGACCGGCTCTACGACCGCGACGTGCCGGTCGTGCTCGCGGGTGACGACGCCGACCTGTTCACCGAGGCCATGCTCGCGGGCGGCTACCGCAAGAAGTACGCCCGCGCGCTGTCGCGGCTCGCGGCGCTCACGGCGCAGGGGGCCACGACGACCGCGGAGCCGCAGACGCGCGTGGCGGCCCCGGGGGTCGCGTCGCCGGGGCCGCACGCGAGCGACGGCGCGGTCGCGCACCCCGCGCCGTGAGAGTTGTGCAGGTTCTCGCGCGGGACGTGGATTGTGGCGACCGCACGCGACGAGGATTCCTCGGCGTGCGGAATGCCGCGCGCCCGGTGTGACTCACCCGTCGTCCGGTAATGGTCCAGCGCAGGGCCTTCCTGGACGCTCGTGCTCGACGATCGTCCGTGACACGTGTCCAGCGTCGTGGTGCGCTCGGGCATTTGTCGACAGGCCGTCGACATGAATCACGAAAATTCTTCCGCCTTGTGCCGGCGCGCGATCGGCGTATCGTCGGATCTCTCCCGTGGTGCGGGAGAACACGCAGGGGGAAGGTCGAAACTGACCATGCAAATGACATCACGAGAACGCCAGAAGCCGTTCGTCCACGCCGTGGTGCGACGAACGCGACCGTGTCCGCCGGGCCGCGGGCGGTGCAGGCGCGCAGGGCCCGCACCTGGGGCGGCGACCGCGGACCGGGGCGCCGGCGCGCGCGCGTCGTGCAGCGGGCGCGTCCCGGCATGACGTGGGCACCTCGCCCAGCACGGTCCTCGTGGCCGGGCACGAGAGCGCGGGCGGCGCCGACCTCGCGCAGCTGAGCGCGCTGCTCCCGCGGAGCGTGGTCGCCACGCCGGGCGGGCCCCTGTCGCGTGCCGTGCACCAGGCGCTCACCGAGTCGGAGACCGTCGCGGTGCTGCCCATGACGTGGGGCCGCGACCCGGCGGCCGTCGCGGAGACCGCGCGGACGCTGCGGTGGACCGTCGAGGCCGACGGTGTGCCCGGTCGGGTCGCGCTCTGCCGGCCGTTCGGGTCGCCGGACCACCTCGTCGCCCTGCTGCGCGGGATCGCCGTGCGGACGGCCGCCGCCCACCGGCGAGCGGGGATGGTGATCGCCGCGGCGCGCGCGGATCCGCGCGACGACGCCGAGCTGCACCGCTGCGCGCACCTGGTGCGCACGCACGGGACCGGCCTGGAGATCGGCGTCGCGTGCCTGGCGTCGTCGCCGGACCTGGCCCGGGCCGTCGACCGGACGCGTCGCCTCGGTGCGCGGCACGTGGTCGTCGCGCCGGCGGGCTTCGCGACGGCGTGCCCCGGTGTCGACGAGCTCGAGGACGTCGAGTTCTCCGGACCGCTGCTGTCGCCGGCCGTCGCCCTGCGGATCGTGCAGCACCGGACCTGCGCCGCGGCGTCGGCGCTCGCGCGGGGGGACGACGGCCTCGCCGCCGTGCTCGACGCCGACCCGCAGGGCAAGGACGCGCGCCCGCACGGCCCGGGACGGAACGGCGGCACCGCCCGCACGGCGCACCTCCAGCACGGACCCCGGCCGGCCGCGCGCGACTGAGGTCCACCGGTGACGATCCGCGACGCCGTCACGGGCGCACGCGACCAGGTCCGCCGGCGTACGGCGGTGACGCGCCGTCAGCAGCCGCGGCGGCCGCGGGACCCGGACCGACCTCGAGTCGCGCGGTGCAGGCACAGGACGACGACCAGGACGAGGAGGACGCACATGCACGACGACGTGCTGCGCATCGGGATCGGCGGAGCGGTCGGGGCGGGCAAGACCGCGCTCACGGCGGCGCTCGTGCCCCGGCTCATCGCGGCCGGACGACACCCCGCCGTGGTGACGAACGACACCTACACCCAGGAGGACGCGCGCCACCTGCGCCGCCAGCTCGCGGGTGTGCTCGACCCTCGACGCGTCGTCGGGGTCGAGACCGGCGCGAGCCCGCACGCCGCGGTGCGGGACGACCCGACGGTGAACCTGCTGGCGGGCGCCGCGCTGCTCGAGCGGTTCCCCCACGTCGACACGCTGCTCTACGAGTCCGTCGGGGGAGACCTCACGTTCACGTTCTCGCCGGTGCTCGCCGACGTGGCCGTCTTCGTGCTCGACACCTCGGAGGGTGACGCCACGCCCCGCAAGCGCGGGCCGGCGGTCACGGCCTCGGACGTGCTCGTCATCAACAAGATCGACATCGCCCCGTACGTCCGGACCGATCTCGACGTCATGTGGGCGGACGCGCGTCGCGTGCGCGAGGGCCGCCCCGTGCGGCTCACCAACTCCCTGACGGGCGAGGGCGTGGACGACCTGCAGGAGACGATCCTCGCGCTGTGGGGCGAGCGGGCGGGAGCGCTGGTCCCGTGAGCGCCCAGGGCACGCCGGCCGCCGCCGAGCCCGGTCACCTCGCCGGCCGGTGCGGCACGCGCCGCGGGGCGCCAGGGGCACGGTCGTGAGCGAGGCGCCGCAGGGGGGCGCCGTCGCTCACCGG
>JAEYNO010000101.1 GCA_023412515.1 Actinomycetes bacterium | reverse complement strand
GCGCTGCGGCGGCGCTGGTCGTGGTCGCCGCCGGTGCCGCGATCGCGTACGCGACGCTCGGCGACCGCGGTGACGGCGGGCAGGTCGCGCCCTCCGAGTCGCTCGCACCCCCGGCCACCGGGCCGGTGGCCGCACCGGTGCCGGCGCCGCACTCGCTGGCCGGCACCCGGGCGGCGGACGGGTCCGTCACGTTCACGTGGCAGAATCCCGACCCGCAGGACGGGGACAGGTACCTGTGGGGGGTGCTGACGGTGACGGGCGAGCCGACGCTCGAGCTGGTCGACGACGCGAGCGTCACGCTCCCCGGCGACCAGGCGACGGGCGAGGTGTGCATCCAGGTGTCGATCGTGCGCGAGGACCGCGCGAGCTCGGCGCGCCCCGCCCAGGGGTGCGTGCCGTGACCTGGTGGCAGCCCGGTCGGTGGCGGCGCAAGCCCGTGACCACGGCGGCCGCGGTCGTCACGGTCCCCGCGATCGTCCTCACGCTCGCGCTCGTCGACCGCGGGTTCCCGCTCGCGCGGGTCGACCTCAACGACGGCGGCGTGTGGCTGACGGCCACGAGCCAGCTGAGCCTGGGGCGCTACAACGTGCCCGTCGAGGAGCTCGACGGCGGCCTGGTGACCGAGAGCGGCGAGTTCGACGTGCTCCAGGACGAGGGCGCCGTCCTGCTGGTCGAGCCCACCACCGTGTCGGTCGTCGACCCCGCTGCCGTCGCGACCACGACGCGCGTCGCGACGGGCGGTGCCGACGTCTCGATGGCGGCCGGGCGTGCCGCCTTCGTCGACGCCGCGGGGGACGTCTGGGTGCGCGACCTCGGCGCGCTCGACGGCCTGGACCTCACCGCCGACGCCCCCGACCTGCAGCTCGGCGAGGGCGGCGCGGCGGTCGTGGCGCGCAGCGGGGCGGTGCTGGGCGTCGCGTCCGAGGACGGCGCGGTCACGCGCGTGCCCGCGGCGACGCCGCTCGCGCCGGAGGACGCCGGCACCCTCGGGCCGCTCGACGTGGACGCGGTCACGGCCGTGGGGGACGAGCTCGTGGTGCTGTCGGGTAGCACGGTCCGCACGACGCGGGGCGAGGTGACGCTCGACGGCGAGGGTCTCGTGCTGCAGCAGCCCGGCCCCGCCGCGAGCACCGTGCTGGTCGCGAGCCGCGACGCGCTGTGGGAGGTCCCGCTCGACGGCGGCACGCCGCGCGAGCACGCGACGACCGGCTCCGGGACGCCCGCCGCCCCGGTGCGGGTGGGCGAGTGCGCGCAGGCCGCGTGGGCGTCGTCGATCGGGTCGTCGCTGGTGCTGTGCCAGGGACGCGACGCGCAGGTCGAGGACCTCGAGGGGATGACCTCGGGGGACCGGCTCGCGTTCCGTGTGAACCGCGGGCTGGTGGTTCTCAACGACACCGTCGCGGGACGCGTCTGGCTGCCGCAGCAGGACACGCAGGTGCGCGTGCCCAACTGGCAGGACATCGTCCCGGAGGACGAGCCGCAGGACTCCGACGAGGAGTCCGAGTCGGGCGAGGTCACGCAGGAACCCGTGACCGAGTGCAGCGACCAGAGTGCGCCACCGGTCGCCGTCGACGACGAGTTCGGCGTGCGCGCCGGCCGGTCGCGGGTGCTGCCCGTCATCGACAACGACTCGTCGTCCGACTGCGGGATCCTGGTGATCTCCCAGGTCGGGGCGCTGCCGGCGGAGTTCGGCACCGTCGAGGCCGTGCGCGGCGGGCGCGCGCTGCAGGTGCACGTGCTGGAGGGCGCGACGGGCTCGGCCGAGTTCGAGTACGTCGTCAACGACGGCCGCGGCGTCAACGCGCCCGCGGCGGCGACCGTGCGTCTGACGGTCAGCGACGGCGACCAGGCACCCGCGCAGGTCCGCACGTCGTCGCTCACGGTCGAGACCGGCGGGCAGATCCAGCACGGCGTGCTCGCGGACTTCGAGGACGCCGACGGCGACGACCTGCTGCTGGTCGGGGCGACGGCCGACGCCACGGTCGGGTCGGTGCGGTTCCGGCAGGACGGCGTGCTCACCTACACCGCCGACGGCGGCGGCCTGGGTCGCACGACGGTCCGGGTGCAGGTCTCCGACGGCACGCACGTGGTGGACGGCGAGGTCGTGGTCGACGTGCGGGCGGCCGGCTCGGTGCCGCCGCAGGTCGACCCCGTGCACGCCGTCACGTACGTCGGCCAGGAGGTCGTCGTCCGCCCGCTGGACGCCGTGCGCTCCGCGTCGTCGGAGCCCGCTCGGCTCGCGTCGGTGTCCGACACCGTGGGCGCGACGATCACGCCGGACCTCACGGCCGGCACGTTCGGCTTCCGGGCCGCTCGGGCGGGCACCTACTACGTGCCGTTCGTCGTGACCGCGGCGCCGCAGCAGGCCACGGGTCTCGCGCGCATCGACGTGCGCGAGTGGCCCGAGCAGGCCCAGCCGCCGATCGCGGTCCGGGACGTCGCGCTGCTGCCCGCGGGCGGCAGCGTCACCATCGACCCGCTCGCGAACGACGAGGACCCGGCCGACAACGTGCTGGTGCTGCAGTCGGTGAGCACGCCCGAGGACTCGGGCCTCCAGGTCGCGGTCCTCGACCGCCGGTACGTCCAGATCCGTGCCGATCGCACGCCCGACGGCCCGGTGCTGCTGACGTACGACGTGTCGAACGGCACGGCGTCCGCGCGTGGCGAGATCGTCGTCCAGCCCATCCCGCCGTCGGCGTCGTCCCAGCCGCCGTTCGTCCCCAACGTCGAGGCGACCGTGCGCGCGGGCGGCGTCGTCACGATCCCCGTGCTCGAGGGGGCGTCCGACCCGGACGGCGACCCGCTCACCGTGCTGCGCGAGCTCCCCGAGCCGCTCGCGGAGGGCGACGGCCTGCTGTTCGTCTCGGGCGACGTGCTGCGGTACCAGGCGCCCGACCGCGCGCTCACGGCTCGTGCGACCTTCGCCGTCGCCGACACCGCGGGGAACGTGACGGCGGCCACGGTGACCGTGCGCGTGCACGAGTCGGACGCCGCGACGAAGTCGCCGCCGCGACCGCGCGACGTCGTCGCGCGCGTCTTCGAGGGCGACACCGTGCGCATCCCCGTGCCGCTCGTGGGCATCGACGACGACGGCGACGGCGTGACGCTGCTCGGACCCGCCGCGGTGCCGTCGCTCGGCCGCGTGGTCGAGGTCGGAGCCGACTGGATCGAGTACGAGGCGCTGCCCGGCTCGCGCGGTACCGACACGTTCACCTACGCGGTCGAGGACTGGGTCGGGCAGCGGGCGGTCGCCACGGTGCGCGTGGGCGTCGCACCGCGCCCGACCACCGGTTCCGGCGTCGTCGCGGTCGACGACGCCGTCACCCTCCGGCCGGGTCAGCGCGTCGAGGTGCGCGTGCTCGCCAACGACATCGACTCGACCGGGCGCGAGCTGACGCTCGAGTCGATCGAGGTCCCCGACGGCGTGCAGGCCGAGGTCCAGGGCCGGCGCGTCGTCGTGACGGCCCCGTCGACCCCCGGCGTGGTGCCGATCGTCTACCTCGTCAGGAACGACGTCGGTGCCAGCGACTACGGCACGCTCACCGTCACCGTCACCGACGACGCACCGGTCGAGCCGCCCGTCGCCCGCGACGTCCTCGTCCCGGCCATCGACACGCTCGGCAAGACCGAGGTGGCGGTCGACGTGCTCGCGGTCGCGCAGAACCCGTCCGGGCCGCTGTCGGACCTCGAGGTGTCGGTGCCCGCGTCGCACGCGGGCGTCGCTCGCGTCGCGCCCGACGGCCAGGTCGTGGTGACGCTGGTCGACCACGCGCAGACGGTGCCGTACCGCCTGGTGAACCGCACGGCGCCCGAGGCGGACGCGTACGCGTTCATCACGGTGCCCGCCCTCGGGTTCTTCCCGCCCCAGCTGCGCCCGCGCGCACCCGAGCTGCGCGTCGCGAGCGGCGAGACCCTGACCATCCCGCTCGCCGAGCACGTCCAGGTCGCACCGGGCCGCCAGCCGAGCATCGCCGACCCGACGCAGGTCTCCGCGACGCGCTCCAACGGGGCCGAGCTCGTGCAGGACGCGCGCACGCTCGTGTTCACGCCTGCCGAGGGGTACGCCGGTCCGGCCTCGATCTCGGTGCCCGTCACCGACGCGACCGGTGCCGCCGACACGACCGCCCGCACGGCGCTGCTCACGCTGCAGATCACCGTGTACGCGGTCGACGACCACCCGCCGACCTTCCAGCCGGAGACCCTCGAGGTCGCCCCCGGCGAGGCGCCCACGCGCATCGACCTGCGCAACCTGACGACGGGCCCCGAGCAGAGCTCGGGGTCGACGGCCGACCGCTACGGCTTCCGCCTCGTCTCGGGCGTCCCCGCCGGGTTCGCTGCGACGCTCGAGGGCACCGAGCTGCGGGTGTCGGCCGACGCGACGACACCCAAGGGCACGACCGGCCGGCTCGACATGCAGCTGACCTACGGCCGCAGCGGCGTCATGGACGTCGGCGTCGACCTCAAGGTGATCGCGAGCTCGCGCCTGCGCGCGACGGTGCGGGACTTCGTGGTCGACGACGCGGTGCAGGGCAAGGAGTCGACGGTCCCGGTGCTCGAGGGGTCCACCAACCCGTTCGCCGACCGCGGTCCCCTCACGGTGGTCGGTGCCGTCGTGGAGACCGCCGGCGCCGGGACGGCGAGCGCGTCGTCCAGCAGCGTGACCGTGCGGCCGAACGTCGACTTCATCGGCAACATGACCGTCCGCTACCGCGTGCGCGACGTGACCGGCGACCCGTCGCGCGAGGTCGAGGGTCGGATCTCGGTGCGCGTGAGCGGCGTGCCCGACGCGCCCGTGCCGCCGCGCATCGGCGAGGTCCGCGACCGCACGGTCGTGCTCTCGTGGACCGCGCCCGACAACCGCGGCGAGCCGGTCCGCGGGTACCGCGTCACCGCCCAGCCGGGCGGGATCGTGCGGGCGTGCCCGAGCACGACCTGCACGATCGACGGGCTCACCAACGACGTCGAGTACACGTTCACGGTGGCGGCGGAGAACCGGGTCGGCTGGTCCGAGGAGTCGCCGCGGTCCGCGCCGGCGCGTCCGGACGCGGTGCCGGAGGCACCGACGGGGCTCCGGATCGAGACGGGGGACGGCGTGCTGCGCGTCTCCTGGCAGCCCGCGTCGACCCCGGGGTCCGCGGTCACCAGCTACGACGTCGAGATCACGGGCGACCGTGCGAGTGCGGTCAGGACCAGCAGCACGACGTCGTTCGAGTTCACCGGGCTGACCAACGGCTCGTCGTACGACATCCGGGTGCGGGCGCGGAACCGCGCACCGGAGCCGGGGCCGTGGAGCGTCATCGCCCGGGACGTCCCCGCCGCGCCGCCCGGTGCCCCGCAGGGGTTGGCGGCGACGCGCGTCGACACGCCGGCGGGGCGGCAGATCACGGTGCAGTGGGGCGACGTCGCGCCGAACGGCGACCCGATCAGGGGCTTCGAGCTCGTGATCCGGGGCGACGGTGAGCGGGTCGTCAAGCCCGCGGCGAGCGATCGTTCGTACGCGTTGCTGGACGCGGTGAACGGCGTGACCTACACGTTCGCGCTGCGCGCGGAGAACAAGGCGGGGTGGGGGGCCGCGTCCACGGCGAGCGCGCTCACGTACGGCCTGCCGGGCGCTCCCGGCACGCCGCAGGCCGAGGCGCTGGTCGGCGAGGGCGCGGCCCGTGTGTCCTGGGGCGCTGCCGACGGCAACGGTGCGCGGGTCGAGCGCTACGTCGTCGCCGTGTCCGACGGCCGGCGGATCGAGGTCCCGGGAGGGACCTCGGCGCGGATCGGCGACCTGCGCGGCGGCGAGTCGTACACCTTCACCGTCTCGGCCGTGAACGCGCAGGGGGAGGGCCCCGGCGTCGCCAGCGCGGCGGTCGTCGCGTCACGGCCCCCGGGCACACCGGGTGTCAACGACCCCGTCGTGGCCGCGACGGGCCGCTTCGGCAGGCCGACCGTGCTGCGAGCCTCGTGGGGCGCCGTCGAGCCCAACGCCCGCGACGCGGGCGTGACCTACGAGTGGCGTGTCAGCAGCCCCAGCGGCGAGGCCGCCGGCGAGACGACGGGCACGTCGGTCGACGTCAACGTCGAGGCGTGGAGCTTCCCCCTCTGGGGCGCGGACGTCACGGTCACGGTCACGGCCCGCACCACCGTGTCGGGGAGCCAGCTGCGCAGCGCCCCGGGCTCGCGCACCGTGTCGGTGGGCCGCTGGGGCACGCCGCCGTCGGCACCGGGGCCGGTCTCGCTCGTCGCCGACGGCACGCAGCTGACCGCGACGTGGAGCGCGCCCGACGCGAACGGCGGCAGCGACTACGAGTACGTCGTCACCTGGAAGGTGCAGGGCCGGAGCGACGACGTCCGACGGCTCGGTGCCGATCGCCTGAGGGACGTCTTCGACGTCCCGGGCGACGCGCCCCCGGGCTCCGACGTCGAGGTGGTCGTCCAGGCGCGCAACGGCACCGGTCTCAGCCCGGAGTCCCGTGCGACGTGGAAGGTCCCCGCAGCACCCGAGCCCACCCCCGACCCACCCGACCCCGGTGGTGGCGGATGACCCCGTCACGCCCGTCCACGCACCCCCACCCCGCACCGCACAGGAGCTCCCGCCGATGACCCCCGAGCAGACGACCTGGTTCGCCGAGACGTTCGAGGCGCTCGTCGCCAACGTGGGGGAGGCGCTCCTGGGCAAGGAGGAGACGGTCAAGCTCGTGCTGACCGCGATGCTGGCCGACGGGCACGTGCTGCTCGAGGACGCGCCCGGCACGGGCAAGACGTCCCTCGCGAAGGCGGTCGCGGCGACCGTGCAGGGCTCGCACCACCGCATCCAGTTCACGCCCGACCTGCTGCCGTCCGACGTCACGGGCGTGACGATCTACGACCAGTCGTCGCAGCGGTTCGAGTTCCACCCCGGCCCGATCTTCGCGTCGGTCGTGCTCGCGGACGAGATCAACCGCGCGTCGCCCAAGACGCAGGCCGCGCTCCTCGAGGTCATGGAGGAGGCCAACGTCACGGTCGACGGCGTCACGCACCCCGTCGGGCGTCCCTTCATGGTGATCGCGACGCAGAACCCGATCGAGCAGGCCGGCACGTACCGGCTGCCCGAGGCGCAGCTCGACCGGTTCCTCGTCAAGACGTCGCTCGGGTACCCCGACCGGGCCTCGGCGGTCGAGATCCTCGCGGGCGCCAAGGACCGCACGGCCGCGCTGCACCCGCGCATCACGACCCAGGCCGTCGGCACCATGGCCGACCTCGCGCTCACCGTGCACGTGGACGAGGCGGTGCTCGACTACGTCGCGCGCCTGCTCGAGGCGACGCGCGACGACGCGCAGACCGCGCTGGGCGCGAGCGTGCGCGGCGGGCTCGCGCTGGTCCGCTGCGCCAAGGTGTGGGCGGCCGCCGACGGCCGCGACTACGTGCTGCCCGACGACGTCAAGGTGCTCGCGCAGCCCGTGCTCGCGCACCGCCTCGTGCTCGACTCCGAGGCCGAGTTCGCGGGCGTCACCGCCACCGAGGTCCTGGGCCGCGTGCTCGGGCAGGTCGCGCCGCCCGCGCTCCGGCAGGCCTGACGCATGGGCCTGCGCGTCGCGCCCCTCGGCTGGGGGGTGCTCGTCGTGGCGCTCGTCGCCCTGGCGGCGGGGCGCCTGCTCGGGTGGGGCGAGCTCGCGTCGCTCGGGGTCGCCGGCCTCGCGGTCGTCGTCGTCGGGCTGCTCATGACGGTCGGCCGCACGCGGTACCGCGTGGTGCTCGACCTCGCCGACCACCGCGTCCGCATCGGCCAGCGTGCCGTGGGGCGCGTCGAGGTGCGCAACGCCGCCCGCCGGCGTGCGCTGCCCTCGCAGGTCGACCTGCCGGTGGGCGACCGCGTCGTCGAGCTGTCGGTGCCCGGCCTCGCACCCGACGCCGTGCACGACGACCTGTTCGCGGTGCCCACCGAGCGGCGCGCCGTCATCGTCGTGGGCCCCGTCGTGTCCCGCCGGGGTGACCCGCTGGGCCTCGTGCAGCGCCGCCTGCGGTGGACCGAGCCGTCCGAGCTGTTCGTGCACCCCGAGGTCGTCGCGCTCGGCGGCGCGAACGCGGGCCTGCTGCGCGACCTCGAAGGCCAGTCGACGCGCGACCTGTCGGACTCCGACCTCAACTTCCACGCGCTGCGGGACTACGTGGCGGGCGACGACCGCCGCTACATCCACTGGCGCACCACGGCCCGTCGCGGCAAGCTCATGGTCAAGCAGTTCGAGGACACGCGCCGCACGCTCACGGTCGTCGCGCTCGCCAACGCGACCGGCGACTACCGCGACCCCGACGAGCTCGAGCTCGCGGTCTCCGTGGCCGCGTCGGTCGCGGTGCAGGCGATCCGCGACGAGCGGGACGTCGAGGTGCTCGCGGGACCCGGCCGGCTGCGCACCGTGACGCCGCCGCTGCTGCTCGACGACTGCTCGCGGCTCGCGTCCTCGAGCGCGGGCGCGGGGGTCGTGCTGCTCGGGCGACGCGTGGTGCGCGAGACGCCGGACGCCTCGGTGGCCTTCCTCGTGACCGGCGGCGCGCCGAGCGACACCGACTTGCGGCTCGGCGCGCGTGCGCTGCCCGCCGGGACGCGTGCCGTCGTGCTGCGCTGCGCGCTGGGCGAGGACGTCGCGGTGCGCACGCAGGGGTCGCTGACCCTCGCCACGGTCGGCGCGCTCGCCGACCTGCCCCGTGCGCTGCGGCGGGTGGTCGGATGAGCCCGGGTCGGCGGGTCGGCGTGCGCGAGCCGGTCGACGCGGTCCGTGACGTCGTCGCGCTCGTCGCGGCGACGGGCCTCGCGCTCACGCCGCTCGTGCCCGTGTACGGCGCGTCCGCCGTGCTGCCGGCCCTCGTGGGAGGAGTCGTGCTGGGGGCCGCCGTCACGGTCCTCGCCGCCGCGCGCCGGTGGTCGGCGCTCGTGGTCGTGGCGTCGCTCGTCGGTGGCTACGCGCTCGCGGGCGGCGCGCTCGCGGCGCCCACCACGACCGTCGGCGGCGTGCTGCCGACGCCCGCCACGTTCGTCGCGCTCGCCCGTGGCGCCGCCTCGACCTGGAAGCAGCTGCTGACGCTCCAGCCGCCCGTCGGTACGGGGGGCACGCTGCTCGTGGCCGCGTTCCTGCTCGCGCTCGTCGGGTCCGCCGCCGCGCTCGCGCTCACGCTGCGGGTGCGGCGCCCGGCGGTCGCGGCGCTCGCCGGCGTCGTGCCGGTGCTCGTGCTGGTCGGCTCGATCGTCCTCGGTACGCGGACCCCGCCCGTGCCGCCCGCCGCCGCCGGGACCGCGCTGGTCGTGCTCGTGCTCGCGTGGGCGGCGTGGCGGAC
>JAEYNO010000514.1 GCA_023412515.1 Actinomycetes bacterium | reverse complement strand
GGGCCGGCTGGTGCGGACGTCGGGCCGGGCGTCCGGGTCGGTCTGCACGATGCGCTGCATCGCGGCGCGGGCGCGCGGCGAGCGGGGGTCGACGTGCGGGTCGGCGACGTCGAGCGTGCGCAGCAGGGTGTCGGTGTCGGTGCGGTTCACGGTGCGGGGGTCCTCTCGCGCGGTGTCGTCGCGGGCGACGACGCGGGCAGGTGGTCGAGGTGGGCGCGCAGCGCACGGCGCGCGCGGGACAGCCGCAGGCGGTACGCCACGGCCGAGATGCCGAGCACGCGTGCGGCCCGGGGTGCGTCGAGACCGTCGAGGACGGTCAGCGCGAGCGTCTCCTGGTGCGCGGCCGACAGCCGCTGCCAGGCACGCCCCAGGTCCACCCGGTGCGCGACGAGGTCGGCGTCCTCGTCGGTGACGAGCGGCGGCCCGAGCTGCGCGACGCGCACGGCGAGCGCGGTGCGTCGCTCGTCGCCGCGGCGGTGGTTGAGCATGACGTGCCGGGCGATGCCGAACAGCCACGCGCGGGCGTCGTCGGGGTCGGCGGGCAGCTCGTCGAGGCGACGCCACGCGACGAGGAACGCGTCGGCCGCGACGTCCTCGGCGTGCGTGCCGGTGCGGCGCTGCGCGAACCGGACGACGTCGCCGTAGGCGCGCTCGTACAGGTCGACGAACACGGGGGCTCGGGGGTGGCTCATGCTGCGTTCCTGTCCGGCACGGGCGCGGGTGTGTCGCCGTGGGTCCAGCATGCCCGGCGCACCGTCACCCACCCCGGCTTCACGGCCCCCGCGCGCGGGACCCCCGGCCCGCGCCTAGCGTGACGGGGACCCGTCCTCCCGGCCCCGGAGCGTGCGCCATGAGCCCAGTCCGTCGGCACGACGTCGTGGTGGTCGGCGGCGGCAACGCCGGCATCTCGCTGGCCGCGAAGCTGCTGCGCGACGGGTGCCGTGACGTGGCCGTCGTCGAGCCCAAGGCGGTGCACCACTACCGGCCGCTGCTGTCGTACGTCGCGGGCGGCGCCGCGACGCTCGACGACCTCACCCGGCCGCAGGAGCGGGCGATGCCGAGCGCGGTGCACCGCTACGCCGACCGCGCCACGGCCGTCGACGCCGACGCCGGCGAGGTCGTGCTCGCGGGCGGCACGCGGCTCGCGTACGGCGACGTCGTGGTGTGCCCCGGCTCCGAGGTCGACCTCGACGCGGTGCCGGGCCTGCGGGAGGCGTTCGCGACGCTGCACGCCGCGACGAGCTACCTGGTCGACCATGCGCCGCGCACGTGGCGCATGCTGTCCGGCCTGACCTCGGGGCGGGCCGTGTTCGTCGTGTCCGACCGGCACGTGCCGTGCGCGCCCGTGGGCCTCAAGCCGCTGTTCCTCGCCGCGGACCACTGGCGGCGCACGGGTGCGCTGGACGACGTCGAGATCGACCTGCTGCTCGAGGGCCCGCACCTCGCGGGCCTCGCGCGCGCCGACCGCGAGCTGCGGGCGGCCGCGCAGCGCTACGGCGTGCGGGTGCGTACGCGCAGCACGGTGACGCGCGTCGACGCGTCGGCACGCACGCTCGAGGTCACGTCGCCCGACGGCCCGGGCACCGTCGGCTACGACGCGCTGTACGTCGCTCCGCCGCACCGCGCACCGGCGTGGGTGGCCGCGAGCGGCCTGGCCGGCGCGGGGTCCGACGGGTTCGTCGACGTCGACCCGGGGACGCTCCAGCACCGCGCGCACCCGCGCGTGTGGGCGCTAGGCGACGTCGCGACGGTCGCCACGTCGCCGTCCGGCGGGGCGCTGCGCAAGCAGGTGCCCGTGGTCGCGCACAACATCGCGGCGCGACGCACGGGGGCGCCGGTCCGGCGGTACGACGGGTACACGGTCGCGCCCGTGACGACGTCGCGCACGCGGCTGCTGCTCGCGGAGCACGACCGCGACGGGCGCGCGGAGCCGACGGTGCCGTTCCCGGACCTCACGCGGCCCAGCCGGTCCCTCTACCTGTTCGACCGGTACGTCGAGCCGCTCGTGTACTGGCACCGCCTGCTGCGCGGCAAGGTCTCCTGACGCGCGCACCACGCACCGACGGCGTGGGGGGGGGGGGCCCCCCCCCGGCGCCCCCCCCCCCCTTCTCGTGTCCCCGCCACGCCGGTGTGCGGGGACCGGCGCGTATCGGCCGGTCGCGATCCGGCAGGATCGACGGTGACCACACCGTCAGCACCGAGGAGACCGTTCATGGACAAGCCCCAGCTCGGCCCGATCGAGGGCGCGCCGCCCGCGGATCTGGTCGTCGAGGACATCACCGTCGGCGACGGCCCGGAGGCCCGCCCGGGCCAACTGGTGAGCGTGCACTACGTGGGCGTGGCCCACTCGAACGGCCGCGAGTTCGACGCCTCGTGGAACCGGGGTGAGACGTTCGAGTTCCCGCTCGGCGGCGGCCAGGTCATCGCCGGCTGGGACCAGGGCGTCGTGGGCATGAAGGTCGGCGGCCGGCGCAAGCTCACCATCCCGCCGCACCTGGGCTACGGCGCCCGCGGCGCCGGCGGCGTCATCAAGCCGAACGAGACGCTCGTCTTCGTGGTGGACCTGCTCGGCGTGCGCTGAGCGCAGCGCCGTTCACGTCGGGCCGTCGGCACTCGCGCCGGCGGCCCGTCGTGTGCCCGGCGGCCCGCTCCCGTTCAGGCCGCGCACGCCACCATCTCGTGGGTGCGGCCGGACCGGTCGTGGGCACGACTCGGCACGTCCTGCGAGCGGTCGGAGCAGCGC